>JANPGQ010000346.1:0-11785 GCA_031423975.1 Cytophagales bacterium
ATAATTTGGGCACCCATTTCAATCAATTTATCTACAAAAAACAAACGACTCTCAAACATCTTTTGGTGAATCAAAACCGTCCCTTTGGCTTGAATTGCCGTTACCAAAACGATACTCAACAAATCGGGCGTGAAACCAGGCCAAGGATGGTCAGAAACCGTTAGCATTGAACCATCAATAAAAGTTTCGAGTTCGTAATGGTCTTGTGCGGGAACAAAAATATCATCTCCACGAATTTCCAATTTGATACCTAACTTCTGAAAAACCTGTGGAATAATGCCTAAATTAGGAATTGAACAGTTTTTTATGATGATTTCCGATTGGGTCATGGCAGCCATTCCGATGAATGAACCAATCTCAATCATATCTGGTAGCATGGTATGTTCTGTTCCGAATAATTCAGAAACTCCTTCAATGGTCAATAAATTTGAACCGACACCTGAGATTTTTGCTCCCATGCGGTTCAGCATTTTGCATAATTGTTGAAGATATGGCTCGCAAGCAGCATTATAAATGGTGGTAATTCCTTCTGCCAAAACAGCCGCCATCACAATGTTTGCCGTTCCCGTTACTGAAGCTTCGTCCAACAGCATATATGCACCGTGCAATTGCGAAGCATCTACTTCATAAATACCTCCGTCTTCTGGTGAATAGTTGAATTTTGCACCTAATTTCATGAAACCATAAAAGTGCGTATCCAAACGACGGCGACCAATTTTATCTCCTCCTGGTGAAGGAATTCTACCACTTTTGAATCTTGCCAAAGTAGGTCCCAACAGCATCACCGAACCACGCAAGGCAGCGGCTTTTTTCTTGTAGGTTTCTGAATTGAGGTAATCCATATTCACTTCTGAAGCATCAAACTTAATCGAAGATTCGCTCAAACGAGTGCATTTTACGCCCATATCGCCCAAAAGTTCAATGAGTTGGTTTACATCACGAATGTTGGGAATGTTGTGAATAGTTACGGGTTCTTTGGTCAAAACCACGGCACACAAAATCTGCAATGCTTCGTTTTTTGCTCCCTGGGGGATAATTTCTCCTTTCAGTTGGAGACCGCCTGTTACTTTAAAAGATGCCATTAATTCAGTTTTTATCGTCTGTTATTATTTCGGTTATCACTACGTCCGCTTCCTCCACTATTACTTCGTCCACTATCGTTGCTTCTTCCACCGCCGTTGCTACGTCCGCCATCATTACTTCTTCCACCACTTCCTGGTCTACCACCATCATTTCTTCCTCCGCCATCGTTACGGCCACCAAAATTTTGACGTCCTCCATTGTTACTTCCTCCACGGTTGTCACGACTTCCACCTCTATTATCTCCTCTTCTTTCGTTTGGTAAATCTTTATTTCCTCCCGAATTCCGAAGATTGCCTAATGAAGAATTACCAGAAATATCTTGGACAATTTGCCCTAAATGACCTTGTGAGAGTTCTAAGATATGTCCCCAAATCACGACATCATCCACTACTTCACGATTCCAATTTTGATAAAAAGTTTTCATCAAACGGGCGATATGAGCAACCAAGATACGTTTTTCGTTTTCGTCGGGTTCAGAAACTGCCCTTGCAATCAACAATTCAACATTTCGTCCGTAATAACGATGTTTTAAATGTTGGGTATTGTATGGAACAGTCTTTGGTTTCTTTCCAACGGCATCGGGTGCTGGTGGTGGAAAGGGACTTTCTACATCCAATTTAAAATTGGACATAATGTATAAATCATCCCACAATTTATTGGTATAGTCCTGACTGTCACGCATATTAGGGTGAACCTGACGCATCAATTCAACCAATAAATAAGCGTATTTTGTGCGTGTATTTCTATCCTGAACCGTCATGATGTGGTTCACTAATTTCTGGACATTTGTTCCGTATTCTTTCATATTCATTTAGTGATTGGTGAATTGAGATTGATTATTAGCATAAAAATAAAATGCTCTAACATTCTTTACAATCTTTGAAAATCACTGCTAATTTGTATATATGACAAAAATAGAAAATTTAGGTCGGATTTTTAGTATTAATGTTTAAATCTTGTTGAAGCATACCTTTGTTTTTAAATCTACTAAAAATCAAGATTCTCTGAATGGCTTAATTTTTGAAGCAATTGTTAAGCGTTTTATATTTTTGGTAATTTCAATTTATTATAAAACCGAACAACGAAAATCGTCTCTCGAAAATCGAAATAAACATACCGCTATATGTTAAAGAAAATATCCATGTTGAGTTTCGTACTCGGTTTTATCGCCTATCATATCGTTTGTGCTCAAAGTATTCAATATGAGCACATTAGCTTAAAAAATAAGAAATTTTCATTACCAAATCGCAAGTTTTATATTCAAAGGATTGTCTGCGATTTTAATCAACCAAAATATTTTTTGATTAGAAAAGGAGTCATTAGTCATCAAAAACAAATGACTTTGGGTGATAGTATTCAGAAGGTTTTGATGAAATATTTGAAACCTTCAAATACCTATAAAGCTGGGTTGGTACCCGTGATGATTAGGGTTAAGGAGTTAATAATCCGAGAAGAAAGGCATTTTTTGAAAGAAGAAGGCATAACAAAAATTTCAATGGAGTTTTATATAGAAACTGATAATAAACCTGATAAAATCTTCCAATCAAATGCTTTCAGAACATACTCAGGTTTTATCAATGTTACGCCTCAACACGAAGAGCAAGTAAGAGAAGTTATAAAATCTTGTATGATGGATTTTAACAACGCTAAAATTGATTATTCCAAATATGTGATTTCTAACAAGGTTTTTAAGGCTAAAGGTAATCTGTAACCATGATATGCAGGTTTGGGATAATGGGTTTTATAAAACTTAGGCTATAGTCAATGAAAATATGATTATATAAATGTATTTTTTGTTAATCGAAACTATTATTAATTTTACACCGTTTTCAGTCCATAACTTACCCACGAAACTCAAAACGTTTTGAGTGAATCGGTAAAAATTAAAACAATATTATGAAAAAATTATTTTACGCAATCGTAGCGTTAATGTTAGTGAATGCTGGTGTGTCGGCTCAGGCGGTGAAAACTCCTGCTCCAAGTCCAACCCAAACGATAAAGCAAGACTTCGCATTGTCGTCTATTGAAATTGTTTATTCACGCCCAAACATGAAAGGTCGTGTGGTTTTTGGTGATTTAGCTCCTTATGGAAAATTATGGAGAACGGGGGCAAATAACGCTACCAAAATTACATTTGGAGAAGATGTAAATGTAGGCGGAGTAGCTGTAAAAGCAGGTTCTTATGTGATTTACACTATCCCCAACAAAGATGAATGGGAAGTGATTTTAAACAAAGGAATCAACAATTGGGGGATTGATGGCTACCAGGCAACTGATGATGTGGCAAAATTCAAAGTGAAACCAATGACTTTGCCAATGAACATTGAAACTTTCACGATGTCTATCGGTAATGTGATGCCAGCAAGTGCAGATATTCAAATTATGTGGGAAAAAACAGCAGTTTCATTTCCAGTAACGGCGGATATTGATGCTAAAATTTCAAAGTCAATTGATAATGCTATGAACGTGGATAACCGTCCATATTTCCAAGCGGCAAGTTATTATTTTGAATCTGGAAAAGATTTGGCAAAAGCATCTGCATGGGCTGATAAAGCTATTGAAGCAAATTCAAAAGCATTTTGGATTATGCACTTAAAAGCTAAAATCCAAGCAAAAATGGGCGACAAAGCAGGAGCTACTGCAACCGCTTTGAAATCTATTGAATCTGCAAAAGAGGCTAAAAATAATGATTATGTGGCATTGAATGAAAAACTGATTGCTACCTTGAAGTAGTTTTTGTTTTCAAGAAGTATTTTATCTTCAACAAAGCCTTCGTAATGACGAAGGCTTTGTTGGTTTTGAGGGTAGACAGGTTATCAATTAAATACGTTTCATTCTATACATTTCCTCCTGTTTTAAAACATATTTGGTACATTTACATTATAATTAGTACAGAATCATCATCAAACGAAAATCAAGATAGTTTCTAAGCCTTATCAAACTTAAAAATCCACGAAAAGAATGTCAGTACAACCTAAAATACATATCAACCTCAACGAGATAAATACTAAAAAGCAACGCTTAGAAAATGTTAAGGCAGAGTTGAAGCGTGAATTTATCGGGATAGATTATATCATTGATGAATTGGTAGATTACATTCAGATTTGGTATTTGATGCCAGAGATTTTGACTCGCCCAATCATCGTCAATTTGTGGGGAATGACGGGTGTGGGCAAGACCGATTTAATCAGAAAAATGGTCTCGAAGTTAGAATATCAAGACCGTTTTGTGGAAGTTGAACTATCCAATGGCGAAAGCACTTGGAATAGTAATGTATCTTCCATTTTAGAAAGTAATGGTGTTAATGATGCCAAACCTTCCATTGTTCTTTTTGATGAAATCCAACGTTTTTATACCATTGATTCGGAGGGGAAACCACTTTTAAACACTCGATTTCAAGATTTTTGGGAATTATTGTCGGACGGAAAATTAGCAAAACGAGATTCCAAAGAGTCGATTGATGAATATTTACAACGATATTTATACGCTTCGATGCAACGCAAAAAGCGGATTCAAAAACTAAAAGATGCTCCGCCAATGCCCCCCGACCCAACCAATCCGATGATTGGTATGAATAATATTGAAGAAGAGGAAGATGCAACGGTTGGTGTTTGGGAAGCACAGAGTTTGAAGAAAATTTTTAATCTCAAAGAAACGGTCAATGAAATTGCGGAGATGCGAGAGGAGGATGTGTTGAGAATGATGCAACAAACCCGTGATAAAAAGAAGGTTTATGAACCCATTTCGCACGCCAAAACCTTGATTATTATTTCAGGAAATTTGGATGAAGCCTATTCTATGGAAAACGAAACTGGCGAGACTGATATTAACGCTGATATTTTCAGAGCCTATACCGAAAAGATTACGATTGTAGATATTAAGAACGCACTTTCAAGGAAATTTAAACCTGAACAAGTAGCCCGTTTTGGCAATATTCACCTGATTTATAAGTCTTTACGCAAAGTTGATTTTGAACATTTGATTGTTCAGGAATTACTTTCCATCGTGAAGAAAAACAAAGAACATTTTGGGGTTGATGTGGAGATTACCGAGAATTTGAATCAACTCATTTATCAAAATGGTGTGTTTCCAGTACAAGGAGTTCGACCCGTTTTTTCGAGTATTACCGATATTATCGAAGCCAATCTTTCCAAATTATTGTTCGAAGCTTTTATGGGAAATCTAATGCACATCAAGATGGATTATGATTTTAAAAGGAAGAAAATAGTAGCAGTTTTGGCAGGAAAAAAGACGATAGAATTGGATTATGTCGGCAAAATTGACCAAATCCGGGAAGATAATTCACCCGATATGGTAGCCAATATTGCCGTTCACGAGTCTGGACACGCTATTATTTACGGGTTATTGTTGGGACTTGCCCCCTTGCAGTTGAAGGCACGAGTAGCCTCACGTTATGCACAAGGTTTTGCGTTTCCACATTTGATTCATTTATCAAAAGCAAATATCTTACATAAAGTCAAAATTTTCTTGGCTGGTGGTATTGCCGAAGAAATTATTTTTGGCGAAGACAACGCCACCATTTCCAGAACATTCGACCGTGAAGAAGCAACTTCGATGGTGATGGAGTACATTAGAAAGTATGGTTTTGACAAAAATTTCTTAGCCTATTACGCCCACCAAGGTCCGTACAGCATGGACATCAGCGTTACGGATTGGGCAATAGAGCGAATGATACGAGATTTGAGCAAAGAAACCCGTGAATTATTGGAAGCTAATCAAGCATTTTTAGTCTCCTTAGCCAAAGAATTATCCGTAAAAGGAAGCCTAAAACCAGCCGAAGTGGTCGTAATTGCCAAAGGTTTCGGGCATGAGTTTTTAATAAAAGAAGAGAATTATTTGCATTTGGCTGGGTATGAGGGGATGTTGGATAATTCAAAATAAAAAATATGCACAATACAGAAGAATTAAGAGAAACAGCCGTGTTGGTGGCTGTGCAAACGCAAAAACAAACCAACGAACAAACGAAAGAATATTTGGATGAATTGTCTTTTTTGGCAGAAACTTCCAACATCAATACGTTACATACTTTTACGCAAAAGCTCGAAAAACCCGACAATAAATTATATGTTGGCAAAGGCAAAATGGCAGATATCATTGCCTTTGTGATTGATAATGACGTGGATATGATTATTTATGATGACGAATTATCAACAATTCAAATCAGAAATATTGAAGGAGAATTTGCTAAATTTCAGAAGGAAGTAAAAGTGCTTGACCGTAGTTTGCTGATTCTCAATATTTTTGCGATGAGAGCCCAAACTGTACAGGCTCGCACCCAAGTAGAATTGGCTCAACAACAATACGTGTTGCCTCGATTGACCAATATGTGGACTCACCTTTCCAAACAACGGGGTGGTGTGGGTATGCGTGGACCAGGTGAAAAGGAATTGGAAACTGACCGTCGTATTGCCAAAGACCGTATCGTGTTTTTGAAAGAAAAACTGGAACTCATTGATAAACAGTCAATGACTCAACGAAAAAGCCGTGACCGTATGGTGCGTGTTTCGTTGGTGGGCTATACCAATGTGGGCAAATCTACTTTAATGCAACGATTGGCAAAAGCGGATGTTTTTGCTGAAAATAAATTATTTGCCACGGTGGATTCTACGGTAAGAAAAGTTACCATTGGTGATGTACCGTTTTTACTTTCGGATACCGTTGGATTTATTCGTAAATTGCCTACGAAGTTGATTCAAGCGTTTAAATCGACTTTGGATGAAGTAAGAGAAGCCGATATTTTGCTACACGTGGTGGATATTTCTCATCCAAATTATGAAGAACAAATTGAGGTGGTAAACAATACTTTGACGGATATTAAAGCCGCCGACAAGCCTATCATTTTGGTTTTCAACAAGATAGATTTATTCTCAACCGAAGAAATTGAAATTAAAGATTGGGAAATTGGTTCGGGCGATGAGCCAGTCAATCAACAAAGTAGGATTGAGAAAGTAACCGAACTCTTGAAAAAATCGTACATGCACACGCCACAGCCGCTAACGGTTTTTATTTCGGCAGAGCAAAAAGAAAATATTGACGAATTGAGAGCCGCAATTTTGGAATTGGTCAGAGAAAAACATTTGAGCATTTATCCAAATTCGTTGGTTAGTTATCAGTAATTGGTTAATGGTTATTGGTTAGCAGAGAAATTGTCTTCTATTTCATTTTCAAAACTTGATTTTAAGTAGTATTTTGAGGAAATTTGTAGAAATTTTATTGCTGATAACTATTAACTAATAACCAAATATAGGCACCATAGTTCAACGGATAGAATATTGCTCCACAACGGAACATTTCCTAAACGTTAGATGTGAGGGCTAAAAAAGGCACCATAGTTCAACGGATAGAATAGACGTTTCCTAAACGTTAGATGTGGGTTCGATTCCCGCTGGAGCCACAAAAAAAGAATCTCAACCCTCCCAAGCGTTTAAAACGCTTGGGAGGGTTTTACTCTAAAATTGTATTGCAAACCTTATCCATTGCCCTCTGTACATACAACGGTGCGAGATTTTTGAGGGAACAACTTCAAAGCTTAGCCAACCAAACATTGCTTCCCGATGAAGTAGTCATCACCGATGATTGCTCTTCGGACAATACGTTTGATATTATTCAAAAATTCAGTAATATCTTGAATATCAAATACTTCCAAAACGAAAAACCCTTAAAAGTTACTAAAAACTTTGAGAAAGCTATTTCGTTGTGTTCGGGGGATATTATCTTGATGTGCGACCAAGATGACCTTTGGCACGTTGATAAATTGGCAAAAATCCATACTTATTTTCAAGAAAGTCCTAAAAGTTTAACAGTTTTTTCAGATGCTGAATTGGTAGACGAACAAGGTAAAAATTTGAATCAAAACTTTTGGTCGGCCGTCCGTTTTCATGAAGCACAAAAAGAACAATGGAAAAGAGGTAATTCCGTAGAAATTTTATTGGCGGGCAATCGTTCGGCTGGCTGTATGATGGCTTTTCGGAAGGAATTAAAGGATTATATTCTGCCATTTCCTACTCATATTCCAGATATGATTCACGATAATTGGATTACGATTGTAGCAGCCATGTTAGATTCAATGGGCATGATTGATGAAAAATTGGTATCATATCGTCAGCATAGTTTTCAGCAAATCGGGACTCGCCCCAAAGAAGCAGGACAATCAGTTAGTCTGAAAGATAGATTTTCAAGACCTCGAAATGAAAAACTTGCTCCTTTTCTGACAAAAAGAGACTACTTTTGTACTTTGAAAGCTGCTTTGGAAGAACGAATTGATAAAGCAAATCCAAATTTTCAGAAGTTTGACCAAATTATCAATTATTATGAAACCAGAGGAACACTATCTCCTTTTCATTTAGCAAGGATTCCTGACGTTTTGAAATTGCTATTTAAGGGAGATTATCATTGTTATAAAGACCAAGAAGCCTCTTGGAAAGCCCCATACATTGCAGCATTGGGGGATTTACTTGAATAAAATTAGATGAAATTAATATATACAGTCTGTACTGCCAATTACCTTTATCAAGCCCTTACGATGGGCGAATCTTTACGAAAAACTAATCCTGACTATGAATTAATCATTGGTTTGGTGGATGAATTGCCTGTAACAGATTTTGAAATTCCTTATAAAATCATTCCTATTTCAGAGGTACAAACCGTTAATTTAGCGGGTTTCAAGGGCGAATATACCGTGATGGAAGTGGCAACGGCTTGTAAGCCCGTTTTTGGTTTGTATCTGTTTGAAAAATACCCAAATTTAGACAAACTCATTTATTTTGATACTGACCTCTGGATAACGGATAGCGTTGAACCAATCATCAAAAATCTTGATAATTTTGATATAATTTTGACCCCTCACATCACGCAACCCATTGATTTACAGGAACAATGGAACGAAAAACAGTTTCTGAATGCTGGACTTTATAATACTGGATTTGTAGGAATGAAGCGATCTGAAAATACCATAAAATTTTTGACTTGGTGGAAAAATCACTTGAAAGATTATGGCTATTATGACTTCTGCAATGGGATGGGCATCGACCAATTATGTGCCAATTTTGTGCCAATTTTCTTTGAAAAAGTATTGATTGAATACAGCCCCGCCTACAACCTTGCCTATTGGAATTTACACGAAAGAAAACTCAGTTTAGTAAATGAAAAAATGGTAGTTAATGATTCAGAAAATCTGTTGTTCTTTCATTTTAGTGGCTATTCTCCCGACAAACCCGAATTGCTCTCAAAACACATAAAGTCCTCAAAAACAAGCAAATACCCCGTATTGAAGACTTTATTTTCTGACTATAATGAGGCATTACTGAAGAACCATTTTCATTTTTTTAAGAACGTAATTCCTGCATTCGGTATCTTTAATCCTCCGAAAAAAGAGAAGAATTTTGTAGCTCAAATAGTAGAGAAATCAGCTTGGAAGGTCATTAATTTTATTGAGAATTATTGATTACCAATGCCTTATTAATCCGACTCGCCAAAGCGGGACCTTCGTAGATAAATCCTGTATAAATCTGGATTAAAGATGCTCCTGCTTCTAATTTTTCCATCGCATCTTCGGGTGAATGTATTCCCCCTACCCCTATTATGGGAAACGATTTATTCGATTTTTGAGACAAGTATCTAATCACTTCTGTAGAACGTTTTGTTACTGGTTTACCACTCAATCCGCCCATTTCTTGCACTAATTTTTCATCAGATTTTAGTCCTTCTCTCGAAATTGTAGTATTCGTAGCAATTACTCCCGCAATCTTAGTTTCTTGTACTATTTCAACAATATCATCCAATTGAGATTCGGTCAAATCTGGGGCAATTTTCAAGAGAATTGGCTTTTGTATTACCTTCTTCATATTCTCATTTTGCAAAGTCTGCAAAAGATTCTTCAAAGGCTCTTTTTCCTGCAAGGCTCTCAAATTAGGCGTATTTGGCGAACTTACATTTACCACAAAATAATCTACAAAATCAAATAATTCGTGGAAACAGATTAAATAATCTTCCACAGCATTTTCGTTGGGCGTTACTTTATTTTTGCCAATATTTCCCCCAATCAAAATATTACTTTTCCGTTTTTTCAATTGCTCTATTGCCACTTTTACACCCTCATTATTGAATCCCATTCGGTTAATGATGGCGTTGTCTTCTTTAAGTCTAAAAAGGCGTGGTTTGTCATTGCCAGGTTGTCCTTTGGGCGTTAATGTACCGATTTCGATAAAGCCAAACCCTAAGTTAGCAAACTCATCAATCATTACTGCATTTTTATCAAAACCTGCCGCAAGTCCAACGGGATTCTTGAATTTCAAACCAAAAACTTCACGCTCCAAACTGGGGTGTTCGTAGTGATAAATTGCCTTGAAAATCTGAGGAATAAAGGGTATTTTGAACAAAAATTTTATTAAATCGAAAGTGATATAATGAGCTTTCTCAGCATCAAATCTGAATAAAAGTGGTTGGATAATTAATTTGTACATTTATGCTTTGGAAAAGTGTTCGTTTGTACAAAATTACAAAAGCCAAAAAGAAAAACCCCTTCAAACATTTAAAAATGCTTGAAGGGGTTTGAAATATGGGGATAAAAACTACTTTTTACCTGGCTTTTTGAAAATCGACTCATCAATTGTAGGATTCAATTTGACTGATTCTGTTTCAATGGTCATTGTGCCTCCCATCGGGCTTGGCGTTTCCATCGTGAAAGGAAATGTAAGTCCTTCAACTTGCTTAAAGTTTGAGAATAATACCTCTGCATCAACATCTTGCCCTTGAACATTTCTTTTCCCAGCAGATTTTAGGGTATAATAAGTAGAGGCCGAAAGAAATAGATTGGTTACCTCACCATTTTTTTCTGTCAATTTTAAATGATAAACATCAGCACCATCCAATTTTTCCTTACCTACTAATTCTAACGTACCACCTTTCTCTTTATAGTTCATTAAAGAACCTCCCAAATTGGTTTGCTTCAACGTTTCTTTAATCATAGCACCTGGCATATCTTCGGGTTCGCCAGTTCCTCCCATCATAGCTGGGCGTTGCATCCAACCTGTTTCTCCATCAACGGCAGATATAATTTCCTGACCCATAACAGACACATCAGACCTGTAACTTTTTCCGGAAACAACCACCGCTTTCATATCAATATCCATACCCTGAACACTGAATTTATTTTTCATTTCCATTGCTTTCAAAGCCTTCCATTTGTCTGCTCCACCCGTTGCTTCAATGTGTTTTGCCACAATTTCATCAGCAGTTTGAGCGAAAGAGGCAGTTGCTACAGCCATTACAATAAATGCCGAAGCGAGAATTTTTGTCAATTTCATTTTCTTTTGTTTTAGTTTAAATTTCTTAAAAAACGTATTATTGAGAATTATGTTGGAAATGTAAGAAGGAAAATAATTATCTCAAAATAATATCATGACAATAAGTAAATACAAAGGATGAAAGGGTGTTTCTAATGTTAGTAAAAATAATAGGGTTATTTGTTGATTACCTTTTTCACTTAATTTCGTCAGATATTATAACATTGTCTAAAAAGGAAAAATATCTCAAATTGAGCGAGTTGAAAAGATGAAATTCTTTTATAATAACTCAATTTTCATAAAAATCTGTCAAGAATTGCGTTAAGAATACCAATAGAAAGTATAAAAAATATGCTAAATCAGGTTCTAATGAGAGGCATTTTATGATAAAAATTTAT
>JANPGQ010000347.1:0-4288 GCA_031423975.1 Cytophagales bacterium
AAACGGCTCGTTTGGATTTTGTGGTAAATGCTCGTGCAAAGATGACAAATATGGGTATAGATGATATGGAGAAGGTTTTTATGTCGGATATTCCAGCGGGACGTTTTGGTGAAGCTCAGGAATTTGGAGCAGCCGTAGCATTTTTGTGTAGCCCAGCGGCAGCATATATTAATGGGGTGAATTTGCCTGTGGATGGTGGTAGATTGAGCAGTATATAGCAATGACATAATTTTTCGTAACGCAGATTAGAGAAGGATTTAAAACCTGCGTTACGAAAAATTATTATTCCACGGCACTCTCAACAATTCTTACAAATTCTCCTAATTTATTGGTATCAAGCCATCTGACTACGATTAGCAAGTCTTTTTCCTTATCAATTACAATATAATTTCCGCCAAAACCATTGGCATAATAAATCTTTTTGGAAACATTTCCCAAGGCATTTTCTTGATTCAACCACCACATCAAACCGTAAGATTTATTGGGTGTAGAAGGCTGTTGAGCCATTTCTACCCATTTTTCAGAAATGATTTGTTGGTTCTTCCATTTTCCATTTCTCAAGAAAAGTAATCCAAATCTGGCTTGGTCGAAGGTATTGATAAAAATTCCGCCTCCGTGATGTCCGCCACCGCTTACAGATTGCATCATGCTACCGTCCATATTCACGTAGGAATTGTCGTAACCAAACCATCGCCATGTGGTGGATGCTCCGATATTATCCATAATTTTTTCTTTCAAAATCATGGGTAAAGGCTTTCTGAAAACTTGTAAAAGTGAGTAGGAAAGTAAATTTACCCGTACATCATTATATTCAAAAACTGAGCCTGGTTCGAGCAATTTGCGGTTTTTCCAATCATCTAAACCGCCTTCTTTGGGTGGACGGTCTGCCCAATCGCAATTATCAAAAAGGCATCCTGACCAGTCGGAAGATTGGGTTAATAAGTGCCTCCACGTTACTTTTGAATTATGTTCGCCTTCAAATTTATCATCCCAAACGTAGTCTTTCACGGGTTCGTCAATGTTACGAATCAAATGATTATCAACTGCCAAACCCGCCAGTGTGGAAAGATAGCTTTTGGTAACGCTGAAAGTCATATCTACTCGTTTGGTATCGCCCCACTGAGCTACGATATATCCATTTTTGACAATTAATCCAGCAGACTTTCCTCGATTTTTCATCGGACCTAAAATATGATAATTTGGTTCATTTACATACGATTTCATATTGGCAATTCGTAAATCGTAATCAATTTTAACCTCATTTCTTATGGAAAAATTAACCGCACTATCCAAGAGTTTAGCATTCATTTTCAACTCCGAAGGTTTACGGATTTGCCAAGTAGAATCTGGGAAATAGAGGTTTTGGCTGAAGGAAAAATGAATTGAAATAAGGAATAAAATAATGTTGAAAATTTGCTTTTTCATGGGTTTGGTTTGATGATTTTTGTTTTGGTAAATGTAGTTAAAACCTTTGTAAAATGAAAAAGCCAATTTTACTTATAGAAGGTAAAATTAGCTTTTTATATAGTATGGAAATCTGTTATCATACTAAATTTTCTTCCGCTCAATCTCTTTCAAATTCTGCATTTTCTTATTTCTCAAAAAACCATTAATGTCTTCAAAATGCTCCAATACTCGCTTATTCCCAAATTCAAAAACCTTTGTCGCCAAACCGTCCAAGAAATCTCTATCGTGCGAAATCAGAATAATTGTGCCTTCAAACGCTTTCAAGGCATCTTTTAGAATATCTTTGGTTTTTAAATCCAAATGATTGGTTGGCTCATCCAGAATCAAGAGATTAACGGGTTCGAGGAGGAGTTTCACCATTGCCAAACGAGTTTTTTCTCCGCCCGATAGCACGTTTACCTTCTTGTTAATATCATCTCCGCCAAACATAAACGCTCCCAAAATATCTTTGATTTTAGTACGAATCTCTCCCACTGCAATGTTATCAATCGTCTGGAAAACCGTTAAATCACCATCCAATAAAGCCGCTTGATTTTGGGCAAAATAACCAATCATCGAATTATGGCCCATTTTCAATTCTCCTTCAAAATCAATTTCGCCCATGATTGCCTTTACGAGGGTAGATTTTCCTTCGCCATTTTTTCCCACGAATGCCACCGTTTCGCCTCTTTCAATCGTCAAACGAGCATCTTTGAAAACAAGATGGTCATCATATCTTTTTGTTACTTCATCCACAATTACAGGATAATTTCCAGAACGGGGTGCGGGTGGAAATTTAAGATTCAGGGCAGAAGTATCCACTTCATCAACCACCACAATATCCATTTTTTCCAACATTTTCACCCTCGATTGTACCTGTAATGTTTTGGAATATGTGCCTTTGAAACGGTCAATAAATTCCATATTATCGGCAATAATTTTTTGCTGGTCGTTAAACTGTTTTTGCTGTTGTTCCTGGCGTTCTTTGCGAAGTTGGAGGTATTGCGAATAGTTTACTTTGTAGTCATAAATTCGCCCCATCGTGATTTCGATAGTACGATTGGTGATGTTATCAACAAAGGCTCTATCGTGCGAAATCACGATGACGGCTTTGGCAGAATTCATCAAAAAATCCTCTAACCATTGGATAGACTCAATATCCAAGTGGTTGGTGGGTTCATCCAAGAGAATTAAATCAGGGTCTTGCAAGAGGATTTTTGCCAATTCAATCCGCATTCGCCAGCCACCACTAAATTCAGAAGTTTTACGGGGAAAATCTGTCCGCAAGAAACCCAAACCCAACAAAGTTTTCTCTACCTCGGCATCAAAATTTATTTCTTCGATGGAATAATATTTTTCACTCACTTCCGAAACCCGCTCAATGATATTCATGTAAGCATCTGATTCATAATCAGTTCGAGTTTCTAATTGATGGTTCAACTCCTCAATCTCGGCTTTCATATCCAAGATTTTCGAGAACGCCTTTGTAGTTTCTTCAAAGACCGTACAGTCATCCGCCGTGAGCAAATGCTGAGGCAAATACGCAATAATGGCATCACTCGGAGCGGATATTTTGCCCCTTGTGGCTTTATCTGCCCCCGCAATAATTTTCAACAAAGTTGATTTACCCGCACCATTTTTGCCCATCAAGGCTATTCTATCTTTTTCGTTGATGTTGAAAGTTACATCACTAAACAAGGCTCGTCCGCCGAACTCAACCGTTACATTATCTACTGAAATCATATTATTTTGAAATGAGATGCAAAGATACGGGAGAAAATTGGAGGGTAATAAAAAAAGCTGATTTCACTGGGTTTAGGATTGAAATTGGCTTTTGGGAAAGTTTTATTTCAATTAATGATACCGCAAATTTCTAATTAATTTCAAATCATTTAACTCCTTGATAATCACCACATTTTGTGAAGATACTATACCACGATTTACCCAATTAGAAACCGTTTGGGGGTTTTTTATCCCGTGCAACTTGCAATAATTTACAATAGTTGTCCATTCTGGAAATGCGTAGGTAACACCCTTGTATTTCACTTCTGGGTCATTGGCTACTAATTCTACCTTTTGTTTTAAAATATTAGCTCGTTCCAATAAAAACTCCGCAACTCCTTCAATCGGTTTTAAGGCATTTTGTTCCAATATCGAAGCAACTTCTATTCCTAATGCTTCAATTTGGGCAGGGTTCTGAGCTTCATCAATTTGTTTAAAAATATTTTTAAGTTTATTTACAGTTTTCATTTTGAAGATTCTTTTTTAAGGTTTGCCAATTGTCTATTAATTTCCAACAATAAATCTAACAAATCGTCTATTTCGCTTTGCCCTAAATTACTTTGCTGATTATTGAGGACTTGTTCATAGATTTTCTTCTCTGCTTCGAGCATCAATATTTTAATTGTTTATTCATTAGTGGTTTGATTAAGGAAAGACAAATATGGAAATTGTTACGTTATGAAACAAAAAATACTTTAAAGTTATTTTCAAATAATATCTGTTTTCACCCATACCACTCCTGCCCCACCCTACCAACATACTGAAAATCAACACCTTCCAATAAAACCTTCTGCAAATCAGCCCCTACATTAGGGTACATATCCAAGGTATTCAGTTCTCTAATAGGCTTCCAAATTACTTCCAGAGCAGAGGTTTCTTCAGCATTTAATGTGGGTTTTCCTTCGATTATTTCAGCTAAAAAAACGCAATGCAAAATGTCTTCTTTTCCTTCGGGCATTATTACATCGCCCGTCAAAATCATCTTTTCTACCGCTATTTCTATACCCAATTCTTCTTGTAATTCTCGTACAACGGTTTGGGCGAGGGTTTCGCCTTTATC
>JANPGQ010000348.1:0-4839 GCA_031423975.1 Cytophagales bacterium
TCCTTTTAGGTTAATGTTCATCACCGTATCGTAATCTTTCTCGGTAACTTCCCAAAAAGGAGCGTTGATTTCTACTCCCGCATTATTGACCAAAATGTCTAATTGCCCAAAGGTTTTCACGGTTTCATCCACCATCGAAAACACGGCAGCTACTTCCGAAACATCCGACTGAATAAAATGAACTTTTGCCCCCGTTGCCTCCACTTGTTTGATAGTTTCTGCTACGTTTTCGTCATTATTTCTACCACTAAAAACAATATTTGCCCCTTCCTGAGCCAAACGGACACATATTGCCCTACCGATACCCCGTCCGCCACCCGTTACGAGGGCCACTTTATCCTTAAATCTTTTCATAATTTTTAAAATTGATTTTAAAATTTTCCTCAAAATGAAGGATGACTTATTTTTGTATTAAAGATACAGAACCAATGTTACAGTTTAAATAAAAATCTATTTATCATCATGTCTAACGGTGTCAACTGCCATTTCGGTTGAGTCTTTGGCGACAATTATTTGAGGAAATTCTATTTTCAATTTCGGATTTAAAGCATTGATTCTACTTTTTGCCAAATCAACAAAATACCAATCCGTATTTGGTTTTTTCTGTCTTCCACAGGCTTTAATATATTCTTGATAGTACAAAATTGCCATATCTTTATCCTGTTTTTTCTTTTCGTAAATCTCCCCTAATCTAAAAACTGCCTTTGGGCGGCTTTGCAAAAGTTTAGTGAAAAGTTTGATAGCATAATCAGTTTGCCCTAATTTATCTTGAACATCAGCCTTACCAATTTCATAGTCAGAAATTCTGTCGGAAGTACCTAAATCTATAGCTTCAGAAAAATTATTATCTGCTTCATAAATAGGCTCATCCTCTTTCCCATCCGCCAGTTTTAGTTGAGAAAAAGCTAATCCTGCATACACATTTTCGGTCTTCTCTCCAATCTTAATTAGACGTTTGAAAATGGCAATTGATTTCGGTAAAGAATCCAGATAATAATAGGCAGTTCCCAAGAATCTTTGATAATAAGCCGTTGAATCACCCAAACTCATCGTAAAAATAATATCTTTCATAACTCCTTGAAAATCAGAAGATAAATAAAATAATCTACTTCTGAGATGACGGATTCTGATGGAAGAGCTATCCAATTCAAAAGCTCTTTTTATCAAGGGTTCTGCCAAATCTTCATCGCCTTTATTGAGATATAAATTAGACAGTGAAGCCAAACTTTCGAGGTCTTTATCGTCAATTGAAAGAGCTTTTTTGAGGTACGAAATACCTTCTTTTGTTCGCTCCATACGGATACTTATACGAGCGAGTTCTTTCCAGTAAAAAGTATTCAATGAATCCAGAGAATTGAGTTTTTGATAGACTTTGAAGGCTTCGGAAAGATTGTATTCTTTCTCGAAAATAGTAGCCATTTGTAGAAGATTTTCTACTGAATCAGGATTTTTAAGCAGTACGATTTGATACAATTTCCGAGCTTGAGCAATTCTCCCCAATTTCAGATTACAAAATGCCTGTTTCTGTAAAATATCTAATTGCGTACTATCGCCGATATTCAGTTTTTCTAATTCTACTAATGCTTGGGCGTACTGCCCTTTTTGCATGAGTTCATTAACGGAAACAGATTCATTCTGACTGAAAATTTTTTGTGTAAAAAAAGAAAGTGAAATTAGCGTAATAATGATGTAATTTTTCATAATTGAGAGGAGATTTATTGTGAAAACTAATTAATTAGGTGAAAATAGCCAATGATTTTTTGAAAGCAAAATTTTGTCCTAATTTTTGGGTAATTTTTTCCCTAATAAAGCTGTATTTTTTTCATAATCAAGCCCTCAAAATACTGGTATAGTTATTTTGAAATATAGTTTACGATAAACAATCTAAAAACTTAATTCATGGAAAATCAACAAATTAATGAATCATTGATTAATGAAAATTATCCTGATTCGTCAAAAGAAGAACAAGCTGGAACGGTAAATTCTAATGAAGGAAATGGCAAAATGCCAGAAAAAACTTGGGATGGACCATTGGGAGAAATAGCAAGGGAAGCAAATTCACAAGGCTATGCACAACCTGAGGCAGAACCAAGACCAGAAATTGAGCCGAAGCCCCACACCGAACCAGAAATACAACCTGCCCCCGAGAGACCAGATACTGGTATATCAAATCCATTGGGCAATCCAGACACTGAGCCGCAAGTTCAGCCGCCCACCATTATCCAAAACCCCGTGGCTGAGTACGATAGTCAGTCAGAGGAAGAACACAATAAGAGTTCTGAGGAAGTTGAAGAAGAAAGTGTTGAACATTCAGAAAAAGGAAATCTGAACAATATGAGGGGCTATAATGAGCCAAAATCGAAAGAAAGTGAATTTTACAAGTAGGGATTTATATAGAGAAAGGGGCTTAATCGAAAGGTTACTGCCCCTTTCTGTTTTAATTATTCCAAGAATAAATATAGATTTTTGTCATAAACGTTAAACATTTCAAAGATTCGATGTAATTTCAAGTATTAATTTTGAAATTCATGCCTTTCATCGAACACGCTGATTATCAAGCCCCTTTTTGGTTGCCCGAAGGACACAGCCAAACCATTTTCCCCTCTATTTTCCGAAAAGTCGAAGGCGTACATTATGTGCGTGAAAGAATATTGACGGAAGATGGAGATTTTTTGGATTTAGATTTATCTGAGTGTGGATTTAATGATAAAGCTACCTCAATCCGCAATCCCAAATCCACAATCGAAAATCTAATCATTCTCTCGCACGGTCTTGAAGGCAACTCTACTCGCCAGTACATTATGGGGATGGTCAAGAATTTTAATGCTCACGGGTTCGACTGTTTAGCTTGGAATTTTAGGAGTTGTTCGGAAGAAATCAATCAGACTAAACGTTTTTATCACAGCGGAGCAACTGACGATTTGGATATTGTGGTAAAACACGCCATTTCAAAGGGTTATCAGCATATTTATTTAGTCGGATTCAGTCTGGGAGGGAATTTAACGCTTAAATTTTTGGGAGAAAAAGGGCAAAATCTTTATCCCGAAGTCCAAAAAGCGGTAGTTTTTTCAGTACCTTTGCACCTTTCAAGTGCCAGTAAAACAATAGGTTGGCTTTATGACCAACGGTTTGTTCGTTCCTTGAACAAGAAAGTTGAGGCATAGGCAAATCGCTTTCCTGAATTTGAAATAAACACTTCAAACATCTCGAAAATCAAGAATTTAAAGGATTTCGATGATGAATATACTTCACAACTACATGGTTTCAAAGATGCCGAAGATTACTACGAGCAAAATAGTTCGCTGTACTTTTTGGATAACATCAACATCAAAACCCTGATTATCAACGCTAAAAACGACCCTTTTCTCTCAAAGGAATGTTTCCCTTTTGAGCAAGCGAAGCATTTAGAAAAAGTCTATCTCCAAACTCCCGAAGAGGGTGGTCATTGTGGCTTTTATCCTGCTGATTATCAAGGAGTTTTGTGGTCGGAGAGAAGGGCTTTGGAGTGGGTTTTGGAGGAATAAAATAAAAATAAAACAACAAAAACATGACTGTACAAACTGGATTTGAAGCATTAAGTCAGACTGTTCAAGGTTGGGGATATGCCAATGTTGATGTATTTGCGAAAGAACAAGCAAAAGGAATTTTGCAACAAAAAATCGCTTATTATCAAAGTAGAATTGACTTCTTTGAGCAAAAATATGCTTTGAAATTCAATCATTTTTGTGATAAGTTTTCATCCATAAAAAATCATGGAATCATTGAAAAAGAAGATGATAGTATGGTTTGGGAAACGGCGTTAGATGTAGTAGAAAGCTATAAGAAGGATTTAATGGCTTTGAGTTTATGAAACAATGAGTTGATGCACTTCTTTGCAGAATCCTCTCTCATACGTCCGAAACCGTCTTTGTTATTTGTGAAATTAATATAAAACCACTGAAATAACGATTTTTAAATATCCTAAATACTAATCATTATGGAAAAACAATACGTTTATATTTTCAGTATTTCAGATAAACCAGATTTGATAAAAGTTGGTAAAACTTCAAAAATCCTCATATCCGTGCAAATGATTTAAGTAAAAATACTGCTGCAACTGGTAAATTTAGTGTAGAATGGTTTCCGCCCAGTGGCTGGTGTCCCCACCAGACGCAAATGCGAAAGCAAAAACCCAAGTAAATTTAATCCAATGAAACAACCACAGATAAGAAAATCAAACATGGAAATTGGGGATGTTTATTTTTGGACTTCTACCATAGTCGAATGGAAACGATTATTCAAAAATGATACTTACAAACAGGTGGTTATAGATTGTTTAAAAAATTTGGTTGAAAGAAAATGTATTGCAGTTTATGGTTTTGTTATTATGCCTAATCATGTTCATTTTATTTGGGAAATGTTAGCAAAAAATGGTAAGGAAATGCCTGATACCAGTTTTACTAAATTTACTGCTCATGAATTTAAGCGAGATTTGAAAGAAAAATATCCGCATATTCTGGAAATGTTCAGAACCGATAAGAATGATAGAGAATATCAATTATGGCAAAGAGATGCGTTGGCAGTAAGAGTATTTTTGCCAGAGTTAGTGCTTCAAAAATTGAATTATTCTCATAACAATCCTTTGCAAGAACATTGGAAATTAGCCGATTTACCAGAAAATTATAAATGGTCTTCTGCTAAATTTTATCAAACTGGAATTGATGATTTTGGCTTTTTGACGCATTATTTGGATAGAAGATAAACACATTGCTTTCGCATATGTGGACTGGTGGGGACACCAGCCACGGGGCAACTCACATGAAAACAAAAGAATTAAAAAAATAAATGTTAACCAACACA
>JANPGQ010000349.1:0-3442 GCA_031423975.1 Cytophagales bacterium
ATGCCATTATAGCCCGCTTTTGCCACTAATTCAATTTCCGCCATCAAGCCAATGTTTTGCTTCATGATGGTGCTGGTATTGAGACAAAATGTGAAATTTGACTTTACAAGTGGAGAGGTAATCGTAGTGTTAGGAAGTGAAAGACCTGTACCAAGTGCAATACTTGATTTGAGGAGATTTCTGCGTGAAATGGAGTCGGATAGCATGGGAGCGTGTTGGCTTTTTGTTAATAATAATCAATATTAAACCAAGAATTAAGATGATTATACTCAAAAATGGCAAAATCATAGTCCACAGCATTTCTTGTATTTCTTGCCACTTCCGCAGGGACAAGGGGCGTTTCGGTCAATGGAAATTTTGTCGTTTGTTTTGGCAGGAATCACTTTTCCATTCATATAAAACCATCTTCCCTCCTCTTTTTTGAAAACAGATTTTTCGTGATGAATATTCGGAGTTCCTTTTGAATCCTTGTAAAAAGCCTTAAATTCTACTTCGCCCACTTCATCATTTTCAAGCCCTTTGTGGGTACTGATAATCTCTAATTTTTGCCAAGAGCTTTCTTTTGCCCATGCTTCAGTTTCGGATTTTGAAAAATTGCTTCTTGTAGAATAATGGGTGCTATCTATCAAATATTGAGCATTCAACAAGGTATAAGCCGAATACCTCGAACGCATTAAGGCTTGGGCAGTTTGGGCAACTTTGGTGGCTTCGATGATGCCGATACAGCAATTTTCAAGGGATAAATTTGAACCGCAAGGACATAATTTATTCATTTTCAGAATGGTCTAATTGAAAAGCCATTGTATAGCTTTGGGAAATTCTTTACCCCATTGGTCTTCTGAATGTTTGCCTTCTGGATTGAGCGAAAGATAGATAACCGTTTTCTTAATTCCCTGACGTTCAAAGGTTTGTTTTAATTTTTCTACGTTCGGAATCATTGCTTTGCTTTCCTTTCCGCCGGCATACACATAAATACGTGTGGGCAAATGAGAAAGAAAATCAATAGCATCAAAATAAATATTTGGTGAAATCCACAAGGAAGGTGAAAATACCATCAACCGACCGAATGTCTCTGGAAACATTAATCCTGCATAAATACTAATGAGTCCACCCAATGAGCTACCGCCAATACCTGTATTTTCACGTTCTGGCAGGGTTCTGAAATTTTTATCAATGTATGGCTTCAACGTTTTTGCCAAAAATTGAGCGTATTTTCTCCCTTGTCCCTTTCCTAATTTTTCATTGCTATAAGGGGAATATTCTTGAAAACGCTGTTCGTCTCCGTGGGCAATCGCTACTACAATAACATCGCCGTGACCCCGTGCTGAGAGTATCGCCAGCTGTTTATCTATTTCCCAATTACCAAAAGATGAACCCTCGCCAAAGAGATTTTGAGCGTCTTGGAGGTAAATAACGGGATATTTTTTGTTGGATTTTTCGTAATTATGAGGTAAAAGAATGTAAACTGCTCGTTTTCTATCCAATTGTGGAATCTCAAATTCATCCGAAATCAGGCGGACTTCGGGCATTAAGTTTTCGGGTAGATTTTCACCGTCTAATCGCCAATGAGGCACAAAATCATGGAAAACTCCCCCTTTGTTTTTAGCAATACGGTTTGGAGTAGCATTGCCAAATTCATCTAATTCTACTTGGTTCCAGCCACCTTTGGTATATTTATACTCGAAAGTATCAGGCAATTTTATGTTATCAGGGAACTTCAAAAGATATTTTCCATCTTCTCCCCTACTGAGCCTAAGTTCCTCTTTATCAGGCAACCATTGGTTAAAATTTCCTGATAAAAAGACAGGGCGTTCATCGTCAACGGGCGTTAAAAGTTCAAAATATAATACGCTTTTACTCATTAAGTTTGTGGTTGTTTCGAACGTAAAATTACGTCATAATTCTTTTCCAAAGGTCAGTTATTATTCCAATCGTTGCTAATTTGTGTTTGTAAAGAAAATAAACTTACTATCGAAGAAATTGTTTTCTTAAAAATGAAAGTCAGGGTTTTAGAGACTTTGTGTAAAAGTTTCATTAAATTTCAATTACCATTCGTTTCTTCAAGACAATACTCTGATAATTAATACTCATATTATAGGAAATTTTATGCCGAAAATGAAATTTTGCCCACAATGTGGAAAATCACTTGAAACCAAATTTAGAGACGACCGTGACCGTCTGCAATGTATTGACCAAAGTGAGGAATGTGGTTATGTATTTTGGAATAATCCAACGCCCGTAGTGGCTGCTATTGTAGAACACGAAGGCGATATCATTTTAGCCCGTAATGCCGCTTGGCCCGAAGGCTGGTTTGCCCTCATCACAGGTTTTTTGGAAGCTGGCGAAACTCCAGAAGAAGGCGTTTTGCGGGAAGTGAAAGAAGAATTGAACCTTGAAGGAGAAATAGTAGAATTTGTGGGTCTATACGAATTTCACCGCATGAATCAGCTCATTATTGCTTATCACATACGAGCAACGGGCAAAATAAAACTTAGTGAAGAACTAATTGATTTTCAACGCAAAAAAGACCACGAAATTCGACCGTGGGCAGCGGGAACGGGCAAAGCAGTGCAGGATTGGCAAGCAAAACGGGGGATTTTTAATGAAGTTATATCGCTTGGGAAAAGGTGAATTACGGTACAAGGTACACGGTAAACGGGTTTTCTCTTAAAATTCGTACAAAACTTGCAGGCATCGCATTTACCGTTCACCGTGTACCGTTCACCTTTTACCGTGTACCGATAAAACCGATAAATAAGAATTTCAAGAAATCGTGCAATTTATTCAAGAATATTTCTAATTTTATGTTCAAATTTTTCAAATTAAATGAACGTCAAAATACCAATAGCCATTTTCCTTATTTTTATAGCTCTAAGTAGCTGTGAGGTAGCAGATTATGTACAGCCGACAGAATTACCAGAGGCTTCGCAGATTGGGAAACAGACTTTTGGTGTAAAAATCAATGAAACTATTTGGACTCCTTTTCAGCGGTATAAATCAAATCCTAATTTCAAACCCGTGCCTGTGGTGTGGGGACGGTACCAGAATGAAACGTTGAGATTGACCGTTACTAATCAAGAAACTCGTGAATCAATTAGCTTGATGGTTGATAAAGTAAATGGCGTTGGAACGTATAAATTCATGACGTATTTTCCCAAAAATGCCATTGAATTTACGCCTTATGCAAGTGTATATCAGCGATGTGTGGGTGAAAAATGTGGAGAATATTCAATTGCTCAAAATTCTGAAAATGAAGTAATTATTACAAATTTTGACCCTATTCAAAAGATTTATTCGGGTACGTTTAAAGTAACTTTTCATAATAAAGATAATCCTACGGTGGTGTTTTTGTTGAATGTTGGGCGGTTTGATGTGATGGGGGAATAGAAAATAAGAAATTGATTTTATGGACGACTTCGCTCAAAGCGAAGTCGTCCTTTTG
>JANPGQ010000350.1:0-4353 GCA_031423975.1 Cytophagales bacterium
CCCGCGAACCTGGCTGAGCTAGCGCTCTACGACCAGGAGCCCGACTACCTCGGGCCGGAGGACTACGGCCGCGCCCTGCGCCAGGCCTATGAAGACGAGCGCCGCGTGGTGGAGCGGATGGGCCTGGCGCGCAAGGTGGAATAGGCGCGGCGCTCTCAGTTGCGGTCGCGGTCTTTTCGTTCGATCAAGCGCTCGCGGGCATCACGCGCTTCGCGTTGGTCGCGCGCCGGGGCGCGCTGTTCCTGCTTAGATAAAAAAGAATGCGGTTATAAACAGTAATTGTTTCATAAGAAAAATAGTTTTAGAGATTGATAACAACCATCAATTATTTCCTAAAAGTCAGCAAAGGAATATTGCCTACTTGCACAAGATGTTCAACTATATTTCTTTCAAAAATCTTACTCAAAAATGATTTATGATAGACCGCTAAGGCTAAAACATCGGGTTTGTGCGTTCTGACGTAGGTTTTTAAGCCATCATAAACTTCCATTCGGTTAATATTCTTGATGGTTACTTCGTCTTCATCCTCAAATTCATGGTTCAATTCGGAAACCTTTGCCTTGACCATCAATTTGGAAATCGGCTCGTAATAGTCGTGAATATGAATCACTTGGCAAGTTGCTCCCAAAGGTTTGGCAATCTCCAAAATTTTATGGGTTGCTAAAATATCATCCTCTTTAAAATCAGCGGCATACATAAAAACTTTTGGATAATCTAAGGGTGCATTTTCGGGAATAACCCACACAGGGCAATCAGCCGATTCAAGCACATTTTGAGCGTTCGTTCCGATCCATTTATCCAGTATATTTGAAGCACCTTTTGTCCCCATCATGATTAAATCAGCTTTTTCAGATTTGGCAACATTGATGATAATATCAGAAATTTGACCATAATCGGTTCTCTCTTTTACTTTATTAGGTGATATGCCAGTTGCCTTGATTAATTCTCTGGCGAATTCCTGTAATTTCTCTTCGGCTGCCTCTTTGCTAATTTTTAGAAACTCATCAACATCATACGGTATTGGATAATCAGTTGCCATCGGGATAGAATATACGTTGAGCAAAATGATGTGGGCGTTCATTCCTCGGGCTATCATCCCTGCGTATAGAGAGGCATGAGTGGCATTTTTACTAAAATCGGTTGGAAATAATATGGTTATCATAGTTTTGTTTTTTACATTGAATCTAAAACTGCATTTTCGTCTTCTACTATTTCCATCTTCAAGTCTCTATAACCAATATTAGTTAATTCTACTTCACAAAGAATAGATATTTCATCAGAAACCAATACGCCCCCCGCTTCGATGGTGGCGTTCCAAACTAATCCCCAGTCAGCTCTATTTATTTTGCCATTAATGGTAAATCCAGCCTTCTCATTTCCCCAAGGGTCTTTGACAATTCCACCGAATTCTACATTCAATTTCACATTTTTTGTAATGCCTACCATCGTTAATTGTCCCCACAATTCATGGATGCCATCGTGATTGGCTTTTCCAATGGTACTCGAATTGAACGTTATTTCTTTGTATTTTTCAACCTCAAAAAAGTCTTTACTTTTTAAATGTTCATCCCGTTTTGAATCACCCGTTTCGATTGAAGATGGGTCAATCCAAAAGTCAATTTCAGCCGTTGTGAAATCCCTAACTGTGGTATAAATACTACCCGCAAATGTTTTAAATGAGCCTTTCACATTAGTAATCATCAAGTGTTTAACCTTGAAACCGATTTCAGTATGGGCTTGGTCAATCGACCATTTTATTTGATTGTTCATGTTTTTTTAAATTTAATGGAAACAAAAACGAGAGAAACCCCTTCCTCCCGTTTTGCTCTCAAATCACCTACCAAGTATCGTATTTTTCGTAAATTAATTTCCTATTTATCGCTGATAAATCCCTGTTTTACCATTTCATTAAAAACAGCTTTTCCAATTTCCTCCGTCATTTTTACCACTCCGCTTGGGTCGGTGGTTTTGGTGATTCCCGTCCAGATAATTTTGTCTTCTTTTATTGAAAAGACGTTGGTTTCTACAGTATATATTTTGGTGGTTAAATAATAATCTGGATTTGCGTAATAGCCCCAGTTTCTAAAATAATAACTACTGAAATTATTGTAATAGGGTGGATACATTGACATATTGCCTCGAGAATATACGTTCTCTTTATCCACATCCAACAAGCGCATCGTTAAGGCACCATCAAAACCATCTTTTTTGATTTTTTCTCGAATAACATCTTCATTTTTCTCACTGATACTTTTGTCCAGATAATCGTAGGAAGCCACTCCTTTTCCATAAAAATATCCCACCATTTGGTCTTCCGCTTTTCGGCGACTCGTTTCATCTTGAAATAAAGCAACCACTAAAACCTTTTTTAATTTTTGGAGGCTGATTTCCTTATTGGGTTCTCGCCAAGTACTTATTATTTTGGTTGAACTACACGATGAGATGGTTAATATTCCAAAAATAGCGGCGATAAAAATTATATTTTTCATGTTGACATTTTGTTAGATTTCTATTTTACAAAGTTGTAGATATTTGATAATCATAGTATTATATAATTTTGGGGAAATTTTATGAAATTCACAGATTGATTTTTTTGAAATAAATGTTAAATTTTTCGATACACTTCATCAAAAGCAATTCTCATTCTGTCTCCCCAAACGCCTTGTTCCGCTCTAATGCCGCAGGATACAATCATATTGATTTCAGCACCAAGTGGCAATTTTAAAATGCTTTTCACTTTTCTACTATCAAATCCTTCCATTGGGCAAGTATCATACTTTTCGTCAGCCATTGCAAGCATAAAAGTTTGAGCCGCTAATGCACAAGTTTTATGAACAACAACCCTCATATCGTTTTCAGATACTTGGTAAACGATTGGTCTAAAAAGCCCAACGATATTTACGATGATTTTTCTGATAATTCCAAAAATTCCCCCAAACCGTAGGTATAAAAAAGGCATTATTTTTCCATAATACATTTTCCAATTTTTGATTCTCTTTTCTTGTTTTAACTCTGGACTGTTTTTTAACACATTTTGAGTTTCTAATACCATCATTTCTTTTGCCCTTTTTCGGTATAAATCCTGCCTTGTTACAAAAATTACCATTTGTTGGGCAGTGGTTGCGGATTCTTGATTTAAACAAGCAACAGAAAGCTTTTTTAATACCTCAAGATTTGTTACATGATAAAACGCCCAAAGTTGCATATTAGAACTATTGGGTGCTAAAGTGGCTAACTCAATACAATGCTTCACTTTTTCAGCATCAATTGGCACTTTTTTGTAGTGCCTAACAGAACGTCTATAATTTACTATCTCTTCAAAAGTCATTTTAAATCTTTTTATATTTTAGTGAAAATTTTCAGAAAAACAAATACTTTTTAATGGATTTCAGTTCAAAACCTCTCAATTATTTTTGATTCTATTCACTTCACTAAATTATACCCAATATCCTTCAAAGTGAATGTGGCGTAAGTAAAATCTCCATCGGGATAAGTATAAATGGCTTCTGCGTAACTCGCTAATCTGTAACCATTTATGTCTTTATAATCACGTAAGGGTGTACTCCATTTGAGTTTTATCATTTCACCGTTTTCTCCAAGGGCAGACCTATCTTCCGAAACAAAATTTACCAGTTCCCCTTTTTCATTAAAATACAACCATGCCGAAATGGTGATTCCATTATTTGTAAATGATGCTTTTGCTTTATTGTTTTCAACCTCCAACCATTTGATTCTTTTATCAATCAGGGCGACGGGAGCCATCACACACAAATCATTGAAAAAAGTTACGGTTTCAGAAGTATCCATCACAGCACCAGACTGGTACTCCACTTTGAACATCGACAATAATCGAATATCCATAAACGCAACACCGTTTTTAAAACTATGAAAACCCGCCACTGGCAAGCCTTTCATGGTAGCATCCAAATAAAATAATCGAGTGGGCATTTTGATGAAGTTGTATTGTTCAGAGGTAAGCTCCATCCATTCTTTTTTTTCGTGGCTTCTAATTTTTCCAGAAAAATTGATGCTAAAATTGTTTACCTTGGGCTTGCCAACACAACCTGTGTAGCGAATGTATTTTTTGACTGGTTCTGGCAAATAGGCTATTTCTACTTCATTGAGGATGCTTTTCTGCAAATTTCTACTTTGCTCTAATCCAATTTTCACTTCTTTTTTGTATTCATTTTTAAACTTTATTTGAAAGAATCCGATGATTGTAACCACTAAAATAATCACATTAGCAATTGTTCCAAACTTGGCATCTTGCCAATTATTGAGGATAAGAATCTGTGATAAAACCACTGCTATTAAAGCAAAATAAATCCATATATCTTTTTTCAATAAATATAT
>JANPGQ010000351.1:0-3141 GCA_031423975.1 Cytophagales bacterium
AAAATTAGGCTTGCAAACTTAGAATTTGCAAGCCTATATTATTATACAAGACTTTCCAATTTTTCATCCGCCAACGGGTGGGGCTATTGCTAATGCCATTTTCAAAGCAACTGGAAAACGATTATACACGCAACCATTTATTTTGGCGGATGAAAAATTGGAAAGTCTTGTATAATAATATAGGCTTGCAAATTCTAAGTTTGCAAGCCTAATTTTTATTGATTGGGTATAATATTACTTTTATCGTTTCTCCTCCTTCACATCAATTCCTTTTTTTGAACCATACTCCAAACGGTCAAAAAAGTAAATATCCAATACCGCTTTTGGGCGAGCGAAATATTCTCTTAAATAGGTTTTATAGCCAGATGGAACGTCCTGAGCCGCAAAAGCAACGGCATCGATGCCTAAATTATTTGCCAAAAATAACGCCCGTGCATTGTGTGTAGGTTGCGAGATAATCGTAAATTTTTGCTGATTAAACACCTCTTTGCATCTTAAAATAGAATCGTACGTTCTAAAACCCGCAAAATCCAAAGTCATTACATTTTCTGGAACACCCAAAGACATTAACGCTTCTTTCATATCACTGGGTTCATTATAAAAAACTGAATCGTGATTACCACTGAGTATCAAAAATTTTACTTTCCCTTCTTTATATAGCTTTGCCGCTGCTTCCATTCGGTATTTAAAAAAAAGATTTTCTTTCTTTCCGTGTACGCCTTTGCTTGTGCCTAACACCAAGCCCACATCATTAGAAGGCAGTTTAGAAACTTGATAAAAATTTTCATCATTGGTTGAATAAACCACCCAAATATTAGCCAATAGAATGCCCATCAGCAAGAAGAAACTCATGGCGATGAACCCTTTGAGCGTATTTTTGAAATACTTTGCCCATGCCATAGGTTGTTCTAAGGTTATTTCGAGTGTATCTTTCATAAAACTGTATTTTACGGTTGTTGTCCTTCAAAAGGACAACAACCGTTTTGACAATCTCAAATATTACCGTCAAAAAAGCCCCAATTGTTCAGCATTCACCACTTCATTCATTTTGGGGAATTCTATTTCTTCGGGAGCAATCAATTTCTTTGGTAATTCAATTTCAACAACATTATCTGTATTCGTTTCAGAAGACTCTTCGAGTTCTTTTTCGACAATTTTAGAATTTAACGGTTTAATACCTTGTACAATATAAGGAGTCAATTTACTACCCATTGCTTTCCAACCTCTAATTTCACTAATTTCGTCAATATCAATATCTTCTTTCACAACAGGTGCATTTTTATCCTTTTTAGTCGATAATTCAATTCTTGGATAATTATCAATGCTGGCAAAGGCGAGTTTTGAACCTTTTTCATCCGAAATAAATAAAAATTTCTTATCAACGGTGGTGGTTTCAATTCTAAATCTTTTGACATAATATAGTTTTGAACTTCCGTCATAATAAACCGCCGTAACAATACTCGCCGGAATAAATTTGGATAGAATCGTGATGTCTTTCTGTTCATAACGATTCACCAATTCAAAGTTCGTCAGCTCATATTGACCATCATTATAAATTACTAAAATGTTGTCTTTTGCATCAAAATTGCCTAAATATCTACCATGTTCATCACGATTCAAGCGACCAACATTTTCATCGTAATAAATATCAACGCCTCCCAATGTAGAAACACCTGCCGATTTCAAAACTACTTTTCTGACGGGATATTTTGTCAAAACATTCCCCATCGAATCTCTACCTTTAATGAGTAAAGTCTTAAAATCAAAGTCAAATTGTTTTACTCTTGCCGTACAAGAAGCCGTTAAATTGATTTGAATGGTTTCTGCTTCTCCATTTTCATTCGCAGAAAAATACAATAATTTTGATTTCGGATTACCTGCCGTTAAATCATATTCACGGTCACGAGTTACAGCGGTTACTTTAAATCTTTTTAAGTAAGAAACCCCTGATTTACCGTCAAAATAAGCTAAATTATACACTTTGCGGTCATCATTCTTTTTGAAAACTGAAACGTAAATAATGTCTTTCCCTACAAAAGTCTTCTCCTGAATCTTCACAACCATACATTTGCCATCTTGGCGAAATACAATTACGTCATCAATATCCGAACAATCCATAACGTATTCTTCTTTCTTTAAACCATACCCTACAAATCCGCCGACTCTATCGACATATAGTTTTTGATTATTTGCAGCAACCACCGAAGCGGAGATAGTATTGAAGTTACGAATTTCTGTTTTACGTTCACGACCTTTACCGTGTTTTTTTAGAATTTCTTTGAAATATTCGATGGAATAACGAATTATATTAGCCAAATTATCAAGCACTTCTGCCAACTCGGCTTGTAAACGTCTCATCAATTCATCCGCTTTGAAAGCATCAAATTTTGAAATTCTTTTGATTCTGATTTCTAATAATTTCAGAATATCTTCTTCGACAATTTCACGATAAAATGATGGTTTATAAGGTTCTAAACCTTTGTCAACCGTGGCAATAACTGCCTCAAATGTCTCACATTCTTCAATATCACGATAGATTCGGTTTTCAATAAAGATTTTTTCGAGAGAACTGAATAATAATTTCTCCATCAATTCATCTCTACGAATCTCCAATTCTCGTTCTAATAGTCTGACAGTCTGGGCAGTACAAGTTTTTAGCACTTCCGAAACGCCCACAAAGTGAGGTTTGTCAGCTATAATTACACAAGCATTTGGCGAAATAGAAATCTCACAATCCGTGAAGGCATAAAGGGCATCAATCGTAACATCGGGCGAAACTCCAGGGGCTAATTGAACTTGAATCTCAACATCTTTGGCAGTATTATCAATTACCTTTTTGATTTTGATTTTACCCGCATCATTTGCCTTAATGATGGATTCTATTAAATTGGTTGTGGTTGTAGAGAAAGGTATATCCTTAATAATCAAGGTTTTCTTGTCAAATTCTTCAATTTTTGCCCTAACTCTAATTTTTCCACCCCGATGTCCATCCTGATAATTAGAAACATCCACCGAACCTCCCGTCAAGAAATCTGGAAATATTTCAAAAGGTTTGTTTTTCAAGATAGAAATTGACGCTTCAATTAATTCTACGAAATTATGGGGCATTATTTTCGTGGATAGTCCAACCGCAATACCTTC
>JANPGQ010000352.1:0-5690 GCA_031423975.1 Cytophagales bacterium
TTATTAGCTTTTGGCGGTCTAAGATAAGATTCTATCTTTTCAATCAGTTGTTCTTTGGATAAACCCTTTTTCTTATTTCGAGACTTGATAATTAATCCACTCACAAAAGAATTTAGGTCAAAGGCGAATTGGTCAATCTCATTTCGTCCATTGAGGTAATTTTCTATCTCAATTTTCAAAACGTCCTTTTCTAAGAATGAATTACGGTTTACAAAACTTTGGAGGTCTTCAAGGTACGAATTAGTAAAACTGATAATGTCATTATCTCCAAGACGTTCTTTTAGTTTTGTTGGGAGGGATAAGTCAGGAACGGAAACGATTTTTATTTCTTTCTTTTTGAAGTTCCAATGTTGCGGTAAGACTTTTATTCCAGTAGGTAGTACCAATTGGTCTAAACCGTATTTGATACCCACGTAAATAATCTGTGGGGTTTTTGCAGTAACTTTGCGTAACCGAAAAAATGCGTTAGCCATTCGTTAAGATGTTAAAATTGATTTATTTGTGATTCGACACTACAAATATAATCGTTTTTAGGTATCGTTACGCAATGGTTACGCATTTTTCTTAATAAAAACAGTATTTATCTTAATATATCTTAATAGTGGAGGAGGTAAAAACAAAGGTAAGTATCTTAAAATCAATTAATTAACGTAGCACAAACACGATTTTCGATTAGTAGGCATTAAGTAATTTTTAGCCCTGTTCCTGCTACATAGAACAAAGCTAATTGTCTAAATATCAGATAATTAGCTTTTTTATTTTCCGATATGTGGACGGTTTTTTAATTTACTTAAAATATAGTTTTCAGTAAACCAACAAAAAACCTTGTCCAGAAACTGAACAAGGTTTATGTAATCAAGCATTTATATAAAATCTTTTCATTAGTGATGAGTTAATGTTTTTAGCCAAGTAATCATCACTTATCATTCATAGCTCATCTCTGAACATTAGCCCGAATAACTTTCTTATCAATCTTTCCAACTGACGTTTTTGGAATAGCCGAAGCAAATTCTACTGAACTCGGTATTGTCCAAGCGGTGATAAGTTGCTCATCTACAAAGCGTTGCATGAAAATTTTCAAGTCGTCGTGTGTCATCGCTTTTCCTTCCTTCAACACTATCATGGCGTGTGGGCGTTCGCCCCATTTCACGTCTGGAATCCCAATAACGGCTACTTCCATAATACATTCATGCTGACCGATGAGGTTTTCTACATCAATTGAACTCACCCATTCGCCACCCGTTTTGATAACGTCTTTAATTCTGTCGGTTATTTTCAAGGAATTATCTTCCCGCATAGTGGCTACGTCGCCCGTGTGTAGCCAACCATCTCGCCATAATTCTTCTGATTTTTCGGGTTCGTTAAAATAGCCTTGAGTAAGCCAGGGGGAACGAGTTGTTACTTCGCCGATGCTTTCTCCGTCCTTTAGAGCAACTTTTTCCTCATCATCCAACAGACGAATATCTACAAATATCGCAGGTGTTCCTGAGCGAGTACGAGCTTCTACTTGAAAATCAATATCAGGGTTTGCCTTATCTTTTGGACTTACATAAACTGTTGAAAGAATTGGACAAGTTTCTGACATTCCGTAACCCGTAATAACGTCCACCCCACGCTCCAAAGCTGCTTTTGCCAAGGTTTTTGGCAAGGCAGAACCCCCAATAACTACCTTCCATTTCGAAAGGTCAATATTTTGGGTTGCGGGATGTGTAACAAACATTTGTAGGATAGTCGGTACGCAATGCGAGAAAGTCGCTTTTTCTTTCACGAAACACTTTAAAACCGTCTCAGGGTCAAATTTGCCGATATAAACTTGTTTGGTATTACACATCGTAGCCACATAAGGAAAGCCCCATGCGTGTACGTGAAACATAGGCGTAAGGGGCATATATACATCCGAATTATTGAATCGGCAAGCTCCATCAATCGCACTAAATGTTACTGCAACTGACAATGTATGCAAAACCAATTGACGATGGGTAAAATACACACCTTTTGGGTTGCCAGTTGTTCCCGTAGTATAAAAAGTTGTAGCAACGGCATCTTCCTCAAAATCCTCAAAATCATATTCGTCTGATGCCTCCGCCAAGAGTTCTTCGTACTCGCCCACGATGGGAAGGATTGAAGAATTTGTGTATTCACCGCCATCCGCACATACAATGATGTTTTTAACAGTAGTCATGCTATCTGCCATTGATTCTAAAAGAGGCAAAAAGTCTGAATGGCATATAATTACTACATCTTCGGCATGGTTAATTGTATAAAGAATCTGAGCAGCCGAAAGTCGCCAATTTATGGTATGAAGGACATTGCCCGTCATCGGTATTCCGAAAAAACATTCTAAATATCGGTGCGAATCATAGTCTAAAACGGCAATAGTTTGTCCACCGTCCAAGCCCATTTTTTTAAACACATTTGCCTGTTTTCTTACTCTCCGATTTAGTTCAAAATAATTGTATCGAACTTGGTCTTTATACACAATTTCGTTCTCGGGCTCAAGCATAGTGGAATACGCCAAAATACTTTTGATGAGTAATGGATATTTAAAGGCTTTGCTGGCAGAAGGCAACTTACGTATATTCATAAAATTGTACTAAAAAATATCAGATGATTAATATTTTTCAAAGATAATACATCAAATCAAGAAAGTATAGTGGGAATCTCAATTTTATTAAGTATATTAGAACAGAAAAAATAATTTTTTAATAAGTTCAAACAACCCTTTTACGTTGAAATCCGTCTATATTTTAACAATGATTTAATCCGAAGGGTATTTTATTGCGTAAATCAATAGTTTTCAATGGATTAGCGGCTTTATGGATTTTTATTTTCTAATAAACCCTTAACTAAATCATTTGACCGTTTAAAAAGTTTGAACACTTTTATATGGTTTATAGGCGTTCTTATCTTAAATTTACTTTTAAATCAATAAATGATTTCTTAGCTGTTCTAAATCGGTTTTGAGCAGCCACACCAAAACTATTTGGTAATTAATCTTAACCTAAAATTTTTATCCAAAATATTCTTAATTATGAACAACCTTACTCATAAGACTATTTTAGCCTTTTTGTTTGTTGCAACGACTCTTTTCTCGTTTGCGAAAGAATCACCCGTTCCTAAAAAGGCATCTCAATCAGCCCTTCCTCCAGGAGCACCCGTGGTTAGATACCAGGGTGTGGACAGATGTGGCTACCAAGCAGCAGGAGATGCCAGGAGTTCAGTAATCATTGAAGCCGATGGCTGTGGTAATGGTTTTATAACTTGGTATAATGATGCTGGTATAAATCTGGGTGGAAATCTTCCTAATTCAAATAGAAAATATTTAGAAATTCTTAGTAATACTTTGGTGTATGCCACTTGTACAGAATTTGGACAGGAAAGCCCTCGGTCACAGACCTTGTTTCTTCCTTATCAATCTGCTCCACCGTATGCTCCTTATATTGGTTATGATAAGCAAGCTGCTTGCGACGGAGAAGTTATTACTTTACGTTCACAATTGACTGACCCTAAATTTATTTATCGTTGGGAAAGAGGTTTGGCTGGAACAGCGGATGAAAATACTTACGGTTTTTTGATTGATACTACTTTCAGAGGACAGGGAACACCTGTTTTGCAAACTAAAAAAGATGGATATTATTTCCTATCAGTAGTTTCTCCTGAATGTCCAAATGTAATCCGTTATGGTTCAGGTAGAGTAAAAATTGATTTCAATGTAGTTCCTGTGCCAACGGTAACCGCCAGTTCAACGGTTTTCTGCGAAGACAAAAGTGTGTCTTTGAAAGCTGATAGCTCCGCTACTGTTACTAAGTATGAATGGTATGTAAATGGTACAAAACAGGATAGTTTAGGTACTACCAGCTTTATCAAGGCTTTTAATAAAGCTGCCAGTATTCAAGTAATAGCGTTTGGTTTTAGCAAGACTCTTACTTGTAAATCTAAACTTTCTGTGCCTGTTGTATTGAAAACTTTGCGAGTTCCTGCTAAACCAACCATTACTCCTTCAAAAAAAGGAGCTGCAATTTGTCAGGGAGATACACTTTCATTGACTTCAAGTTTAGGCTTTAAATATTTATGGAGTACAGGTGCAACTACCCCCACCATCAGAAATATAAATGCCGTGGGTAAATATGCCGTACAAGTAATTGACACCAGTGGTTGCGTTTCGAGACCATCAGATACTACCAGAATTACCGTTTTTGCTTTACCTGCCAAGCCTGTGATTTCAGCAGGTAGTCCTTTGGCATTTTGTAGCGGTGGTAGTGTAACTTTAACTTCGACGCCAAACGTAAAATATATTTGGAGTACAAAAGATACTACTCGTTCGATTACTTTAAGAGTTCAAGGAGATTATACAGTAGCGGTTAGAGATATTAATAATTGTTTGTCGCCAACATCCGACCCAGCCAAAGTTATTGTTTATGCACTTCCTGCCAAACCAACTATTACAGCAAGTGGTCCACTTTCATTCTGTGCCGACCAAAGTGTTGTACTGACTTCTTCAGATTTAATAAATGGAGAAAGAACTCGTTACCGTTGGAGTTCTGCAGATTCGACCAAATCTTTAACTGTAAAAACTTCAGCAACATTTACCGTAAGAGTCCTCGACCCACGTAACTGTTTGTCGCCTCCGTCTGATGCTGTTACTACGGTTGCTTTGCCATTGCCTCCAGCTCCAACAGTTGCGGCTGATGGTCCGCTTACTTTCTGTGCCAGAAACAATGATGATTATAAAAAAGCTAATTCGGTTAACCTAATTGCTACGAGTCAAAACGAAGTAACGTGGAGTACTGGATTTATTGGAAAGACTTTAAATTTGTCAGCCATTAGTAGCACGGGAGCATTTGTAGATATTTCTCGTGAATATACGGCTACTGCCAAAGATGCTATCACAGGTTGTATTTCGCCAAAATCTGCTCCATTAGCAGTATTGGTAAGAAATAACCCAGACGCTTCAGCAGCGAGTATTGATAAGGATGGTACGTTTACTTTGAAAGCCCTAAACTTCCCAGATGGTGCTGAATATGAGTGGAGATTCGGAACGGAAGTATTGAAATTTACGGAAGCAACCATCAAGGCAAATCGTTACGGAGATTATACCGCTCGCAGAAGAACAATCTTTATTGTACCAGCTCCTATAAACTCATTATCTTGTTTCTCTGACTTTGTGAAGCCATTTACCTTCAAGGAAGACCCAGATTTCAAAGGTTTGTCTATTTATCCAAACCCAAGTAATGGTTTGTTGACGATTGAAACTTTGTCAGATTATAGCAAACCAGAGATTTTGATTTATGACCTTTTAGGAAGACAAATTTATGCAGGTGTTCTTCCAGAAATCAAAGGAAAAGTAATTGTAGATTTGAGAAACCAACCCGAAGGAGAATACATCTTCCGTTTCAAGGCAGATGGTTTTGATTTAGCAAAACGTATCATAATTAATAGATAAAAATTATTTAGTGACTTGTGAATGAGTGATTTAGTGCATTTACTTGTACATTTATAAAAGCCTTCTCAGATTAATTTGGGAAGGCTTTTTTTGCTATTTTCGTAAAACAAAATCATCACAACATGAAAAAGATATTCCTCCTTCTTATTTTCTCTATTTTCATTTCTCAAACCCAAGCCCAATGGCAAAAACAGGTTTCTAATACCGAAGCAAGTTTTCGTTCGGTCTGTGCGGTTTCGGATAAAAT
>JANPGQ010000353.1:0-3006 GCA_031423975.1 Cytophagales bacterium
TTGGTAAATCGTCTTGTTCTTTTGGTTTTTCAAGTTTTGCTGAGGGTACTTCTTGATTGAATTTGAACATTCTGTCAGACTCACTTTTGGCATCAATGGCAGCTAATTGAATGGAAACGGCGTTGGCATAGCCCGAATATGCCAGCAAGCTGATTGCTAAACATAGTTGTTTCATAATTTTTATGGATTATTAAGTAAGGGAATTCCCCAAAATATTATGTTCATTTTTCGTGCCAAAATAGCATACACGATTAAAGAAATTTTTTGGGATTGGAATTATGCCTTATAATCCTCTGGCGGGCAGATTTTGGGCGTTCATCAAACAATGGCGGGCGTTTGATAATTATAGTTTCAAAAATAATTGAAAGTTTTGTAATATCCTAATTTTTAGGGCTTAAAATTCACCTAAAGGCATTAATTTGAGCCACTGTACGTTAATCCAATGGTAGCGTTGGTTTGGGCATTTTGTATTCCAACTACGTTGAAATTTTCGTAAGTATTTTCAAATGAAACTAAAAAAGCGATATGTTTTCCAACTTTATAGGTTAAACTTGACAAGGAATTCCAACGGTAATAATTGTCATTTAAGGAAGGTTGTAAAAACGCAACACTTTGCAGGTGCATTTTATTTGGAATTATTTCATAAATTAATTTAAAGCGAGTAGAGTTTCTAAAAACATCTCTGTCTTGTTTAATTTCAAAATCGGTTGCTTCTTTCACTAAAGCATTGGTTATACTGAGTTTGAAGCGTGATTTTGGATTATTTTTTCCACCAAAAATTTTCAATCCTACGCCTAAGCCAACATTATAGCGAGTCAATATTTTTCGTAAATTACTTTGCTCAAAACCGCCAAACATCAAGATATATACATTACTTTGAGCATAAAATAAAGTAGAATTGAGATCAATAAAAAGTTCTCTTTCTTGTAAAACATCGGAGTTGGTTCCGTATTGAAATTTTGGTGTAGAAAAAAAACCAAAGATGGATTTGTGTGATTCAAAACTAAGGGCTGTTCTAAAGTTCAATAATTGTCGGTTTACGTTTCCAGAACTGGTTGTGCCGTCTAAACCAACACTATAAAACCAAGTTGGTAACGTATCGTTTTCTGCAATTGTCTGGAACTCGGTTTCATCATCATCGCCTTTGATGGAATCTGTTTTTATTGATGTATTTTGCGGTACTTGGGTGCTATCAGGTGTTTGAGCTGATAGATTTACAGAAATTAATATTAATAATGTTAGTGAAAATACAATTTTCCTCATGAGGTATGTGCTTAAAAGTGGACAAACAAAGATAATAACTCATTTGATTTATAAATAAGTTTACTCAATTATTATTTGTTAAATATTCTGATAAATAACTGATAATCAAACGATTAAAAATTTTGAAAATCTTTAGTTTTAAATCCGAAATCCGAAATCTGAAATCCGAAATCCAAAAGACATTTTGTTACCAATGACCATTGTATTATTTTTGGGTGCAAAACAGTTTTAAAAATGTTTTGCTAACTAATAAATCGTTAATTGATATTTGAAAAGAATGTTATTACAAAACAAAGTAGTCTTAGTTACGGGTGCTTCAAGGGGTATCGGTCGGGCAATTGCCACTAAAATGGCTCAACAAGGGGCTAATGTAGCCTTTACGTATCTTTCATCCGTAGAAAAAGGAGAGGCACTTGTAGCTGAATTAGCAGTTTTTGGCGGCAAAGTAAAAGGTTATCGTTCGGATGCTTCCGATTATAAACAAGCCGAAGAATTGATGGCATCGGTGGTGGCAGATTTTGGCACAATTGATGTATTAATAAACAATGCAGGCATCACGAAAGATGGTTTGTTGATGCGTATGTCTGAAGAACAATGGGATTCTGTAATTCAAGTAAATTTGAAATCAGTTTTCAATTTGACCAAAGCCGCTATCAAACCTATGATGAAAGCAAAATCTGGCTCAATCATCAATTTAACGTCCGTTGTGGGGATTCGTGGTAATGCTGGACAAGCTAATTATGCCGCTTCAAAGGCTGGAATCATCGGTTTTACAAAATCGGTAGCACTTGAATTAGGCTCAAGAAATATCCGTTCAAATGCCATTGCACCAGGGTTTATTGAAACCGAAATGACGGGCGAATTGAATGCAGATGCAACGGCAGAATGGACAAAATCTATTCCTTTGAAAAGAGGAGGACAACCCGAAGAAGTGGCGGATGCTTGTGTTTTCTTAGCTTCGGATATGTCAAAATACATCACTGGACAAGTTCTTCAAGTGGATGGTGGAATGTTGACGTAGCGGTTCACGGTGAACGGCAAATGGTAAACGGTTTTGAGGAAATAATTTATGGAATTATCCCCTCAAAATTGATTCTCTGATAATTTCTGCCGCCATTCTTTTTCATCAAAATAATTTTACTATACTGTTCGGTGTTTTTGGTCAAACCGTTCACCATTAACCGTTCACCGTTCCCCGAAAGTTATGAAATTCGATTTTCTTTTTCAATCTTCTCCTTGGTTTATACCGCTTTGTTTGTTGGTTGGGGGGCTTTATGCTTTTGCATTATATCAAAAAAATACAAATTGGTCTAAGTTGCAAAACTACCTGATGAGTACCTTTCGGTTCTTGTCGGTTAGTTTGTTGTGTCTTTTGCTATTGAATTTTTTGATACGTCAAATTACCCAGACTACACAAAAGAAAACGGTTGTTTTTGCCTTGGATAATTCTCAATCTATGCTGGTTGCAGGGCAAAAAACCTTGACCGATTTAACCGCAGGGTTATTGAAATTGAAAGAAGAATTAGAATCGGAAAAATTTAATGTTTCTTTTGCTTCTTTGGATGATGAAACGAGCCAAAGTCTTGATAATCTGAAATTTAACAAAAAAACTTCTGACCTTTCGGGTATGCTTTCTGGGGTGAAGAATGCTTTTGAAGGAGAGAATCTTACGGATGTAGTCTTGATTTCAGACGGTATTGCCAATCAAGGACTTTCTCCCGCTTCTGAGAATTTTAGTTTTGC
>JANPGQ010000354.1:0-7367 GCA_031423975.1 Cytophagales bacterium
CGAATCCACTACAAAAAGGATTTCCGAAGGTTTGATGGCATCTTTTACCGCCGCAATTTCGTTCATCATTTTTTCGTCAACTGCCAAACGACCCGCAGTATCCACAATGATGACACGCTTGCCCATTTTACGCCCATACGCCAGGGCATTTTGGGCAATTTCAACGGCATTTTTATTATCGGGTTCAGCGTAAACATCCACGCCTACTTGCTCACCAAGGACTTTCAATTGGTCGATAGCCGCTGGACGATAAATATCACAAGCCACCAAAAGTACATTACGACCACCTTTTTTGAGGTATTGAGCTAATTTTCCAGAAAACGTAGTCTTGCCCGAACCCTGCAAACCCGCAATCAAAATCACAGCGGGGTCTGGTTTTAGGTTGATAGTTTGCACTTCCGAACCCATCAGTTTCACAAGTTCTTCGTGAACAATTTTCACCAACATCTGTCCAGGGTCAACGGCAATCAGGATTTTTTGTCCCATCGCTTCGTCCTTGATACGGTCGGTGATTTCTTTGGCAACTTTATAGTTTACGTCAGCATCCATCAAAGCCTTACGGATTTCTTTGATGGTACTGGCTACGTTTACATCGGTAATGCGTCCCTTTCCTTTGAGGGTACGCATGGCGGTGGTGATTTTACTGCTTAAATTTTCAAACATTTTTATTTATTTTTCAATCGTAAATTCTATTTCAAAATATCATTTAAAACCTTATTGGTCAATCGTTTATCAAAAATCGATTTCACAGGAATCTTAAAGTTTTTCACGGCTACACTTTCAAGATTGCCGTCTTTTCCTTTAAAAAGCAATTCATATTTTTTATGACTCAATACATACTGTTCAATCGTCTGTTTGGTGGGGTCAATAATCCAATATTCTTTTACACCATGAGCTTCATAATCATCATATTTAGTAGTTCGGTCATTGTTTGCCGTTGATTTTGAAAGCACCTCCACCACTAAATCAGGGGCTGGAAATTGCATTTGGTCTTCGGTAAAATCCTTGGCTCTTGACTGTTTCCAAAAACAAACATCAGGTTCGTAATCGTTACGAGTTAGGGAAATTAATAACTTTTCAATGCCCACTAATCCTAAATCATTTTCATCTACAAAACCTGCTAACAAGCGATAAATACGCCCATTGGCTTCATTATGCTTCAATTTTACAGGCGAATGAAAAATAATTTCACCATTGATAAATTCCATTTTACGGTTTTCTTCAATGATTTCGTAGAAATGTTTACGCAATTCTTTTTCTTTCTCCAAAGCATCTTGAAGACGTTGTAAAACTACATAAGCATGAGGCAACGCTAAGATACCTTTTTGGATTTCGGCAATACTCATATTACAAAAGATTTGAGTTGTGCACAAAGGTACAAAATAAAACAGAAACAGGTTTTGAAATCGGACTGATTTCACTTAAATTCAAGGATGAAATCTGTCCAAACGCTCAAAATAATCACTTTATTTTATTTACTGCTTCCTTCAGTCTTGTTTTTACTCACTTGGATTCACCTTTGGATTGGTATCCCGTGTGTATTGATGATACTCTTTTATGTTTGGAAAACCTACCAATCTATTAATCAACTTCCTTCTGAAAAAGTAATTTCATCCTCTATAATTTTAACTTGTTTAGGGTTTTCTATTATCATTAATTTTTTATTAGGAATTGGCGAATTTCGCCCACAAACTTATGATTTTCAGGCAAATAACTACAAATATTACGACCTTGTTACGCATGATTTGCCCGTCTATTACGCCCAACAAAAAACCTATCTTTGTTATTATACGGGATATTATTTGCCCACTGCCCTGTTAGCCAAAGTTTTTGGCATACAATCAACTCGTTATTTTTCTTTTATTTGGAGTGTTTTGGGGCTATGGATTGTATTGCTGTGGCTTGCCAATTTTCAACGAAAAAAGCCTTTGCTTTTAATCCTTTTTGTTATCCTTTTTTCTAATGCTTGGATAGTAATAAAATTAATGATAGAGTTTAAATTATTCCAAGAATATATACAACCGTATTATTTTCAAATTAATCAGTTCAAACTCATCAACGAAACCTTTATCAAAAATTACGCATGGGCTACGCAACATACCTTACCCGCTTGTTTGGGTGCGTGTATATTAGTTCATACTTTCAGAGAAAAAGATACTTTTAAAGACCTTAAATATCTGCTAATTATCCTGCTTTCTACCATGCTTTGGAGTCCGCTCTCTGCCATTGGGCTATTTCCATTTGTAGGATTTTTATTTTTAAAAAACGCTCAAAAACTCTTTTTTCAAGCAAAATGGCAAGATTTAAGTTTCATGAGCATAATAATAATTTCATTTTCCCCATTAATGTTATACTTTATCAGTACGGAAGGAATTCATGCTAAAAATACTGAATTTTTATGGCAAACGGGCGTATCTCAATGGTGGATTTTGTATCTAATTTATATATTTCTGAACTTTGCGATATGGGGAATTATACTTCAATTGTATAAAAATTCATTTCATTCAATCTGTACTATTGCTGTTATGTTTCCTTGCTTAATTGCTTTTTATAGAATTGGAATTTATAATGATTTCAATATTCGGGTTGTTTTTCCATCGTTCTTTATTTTATCAATATTTATGGGAATTACTTTGATTGAAAAGCCAAGATTCAAACCTGTTTTAAGTATATTAATTGTCTCATTTATTGCTCTAAATTCCATCACCAATATCAACCAATTATACAAGGGGATTTTCAAGGCAAATATTTTAACTACGATCGAAAAACCGTTTATTTTTAAAGCTCAGAATATGCTTGAATTTCAGCGAGTTGCCTACGGAGACGAAGAGGCTATTTTAGAATATTCTTTGAAGAAAGATTCGGTTTTTGAACGGTATTTTTTGAAAAAGTACCGTAGGCTTTAGCCTGTATTCGCCCAAACAGGCTAAAGCCTGCGGTACTTTTTAATAACCAAAAACAATGAACTACCGAAAAATCCTTTCTTTAAAATCTTCTCTTCAATTTTCACCATTTTATAAAATAATTCATTCAACCAAACAGGCGGAATACTCACATCCGAAACCAAGTTTGAGGTATCAATTAAGCCCAATTTCAATTGAATTTGTTGGAGTATTCTGATGGTTAAAATTAACGGTGAAAGCGTCCATGTCCAGTAGGAATGATGCTGAATTTGCAGAGGGATATTTTGTAAAAATTCTTGAAAATCTTTCAGCGTAAAACGCCATTTTCCGCCCACGGCTGTATCGTGCGTTCCGTAGAAAATATTAAAGGTGTTGTTATTAGAAAGAAAGATTCCATCAGTTTCCAATAATGAAGGAATATTCTGTAAAACATTGATTATCTGCAATTTATCTAAACAATAAAAAACATCATTACAAATAATTATATCAAATTTTTGCCCTTCAAATACCGTTAAAATATCATCAATACTCGCTTTTTGTACGTTCAGATTCCTAAGTTTTGAGAAATGAATAGAAGCATCAGAATAATCAATTCCTTGAAGGTTTAGGTAATTATTATTACGTAAAAAATGTAATAAACCACCAGTTCCACAACCTAAATCTAAGATGAAAATGTCTTTTTTATTGCCAAATTTTTGTTGAATTTCTGCCAATACTTTTTCGTGAAGAATTCTGTACCACCAAAGTTTTTCTTCGGCTTGGTACATGGCTCTAAATTCCGCTTCACTACTATTTAGCATTGCTTAATTTTATGGTTTTGAGAATATATTGAGGCGTTTTACTTTGAGTCAAAAAGGTCTTTCCGATGTATTCGCCCACAATACCGATGGAAGTCAATTGTACACCCCCGATAAAAGTTACGACCAGAATAATGGGGTGGTCAATCACATTTAAGGTCTGCAAAACCACCAAAATTAGGGCAATAAAAGTGGCAAATAAACCTAAAAACAAGGCTAACCTAACGGGCAAAAGTGAATACCCAAAGATAATATTTAAGAAAAGACTGGCTAATCGTTTGAAATTATAGTTAGATTCTCCATGATTTCGGTCGTTGTGTAGCACCGTAACTTTGCCAATATTATCGGTAACATTGAAAATCAATCCATCAATGTAAGGGTATGGTCCTTCATATTTACAAATTTCTTCAACGACTTCTTTTTTGATAATTTTGAAACTTGAAAGGTACAAATCCGCTGCTTTATTGAACAACGAAGTAGTAATTTGATTAACCATCCAACTCCCTAAATTACGAAAATTGGTATGTTTTTTTTTATCATATTGCCCGTAAACTACGTCAAAATCGCCTTTTTGAACTGTTTCTAAAAGTTTTATAATTTCGGAAGGAGGGTTTTGAAAATCATCATCAATGATTACGGTATAGTCTCCATTGGCATAATTCAGTCCACACATCACAGTATTGAATTCACCAAAATTTTTGCGGAGTGATAAAAAAGTTACGTTCTGAAACTGTTCTGAAAGGCTTAAACATACTTTTTCAGAATCGTCTTTGCTACCGTCATTAATCAAAATTATTTCAAAATTATACGCACGCAGCTGTTCCTGCACGGTTTCAATGAGCCGAGTAATCGTAATGGCTCCATGATATACGGGTATTACAACGGAAAGATGCATATTAATTTTATTCAGTGGTATTTTTCAATACAGAGTTCAATATTCATTCACAATCTGGATGATGTAGCTGATTTCTTGGTGGGTGAGGGTTGTATTGAGGGGCAAACTGACAACAGTTTCGTGTATGTTGTAAGTGATTGGTAATGGTAGATTAGCCCAATTTTTATAGGCTATTTGTTTGTGAGGCGGTACGGGATAATGTACGTCTGTACCAACGCCTTTTTGTAATAAATATTTTCTAAAATCATCTCTTTCAACCACCCTGATTACAAAAAGATGCCAAACGTCATTCTCTACTGTATTATCAGACGGAAGCGTAATTTTATCATTCTGAATTTCTAATAAATATCGTTTGGCAATGTTTTTACGAAATTCATTCTCAGCCTCTAAATAAGGTAATTTTACGCTTAATATAGTCGCCTGAATTTCGGATAGCCTACTGTTATATCCCTGATAATCAAACACATATTTTTCGGAAGAACCATAATTGCGTAAGGCTCTTATTCGTTCCGCTAAGGCATCATCATTGGTGGTAATTGCCCCTGCATCGCCCATTGCTCCTAAGTTTTTGGAAGGATAAAAACTGAATCCTGCTCCGTCGGATAAATTACCCGCTATTTTGCCTTGATACGTTGCTCCATGTGCTTGGGCTGCGTCTTCAAAAACTTTTAAATTATATTTTTTTGCAATATAATTTATTTCGTCCATTTCACAGCATTTGCCGTAAAGATGGGTTACTAAAATAGCTTTTGTTGTGGGGGTAATATGTTTTTCAATTTCCTGATAATCAATTAGATAAGTATCTAAAAAAGGCTCAACTGGAATAGGTATAAGGTTAGCATTTGATACTGCCAACATGGTAGCAATGTATGAGTTGGCGGGAACAATTACCTCAGAATCAGCGGGAAATTCTGAGGATTTTAAAAGTATGGTTAAAGCATCTAAACCATTGGCAACCCCAATACAATGTTTAGTGCCACAATATTGAGCAAAATCCTTTTCAAATTGATTCAATCTATCTCCCAAAATATACCAACCCGAAGTAATTACTTCTGTAACGACTTTGGTAAGATGCTCTTCATAAACCTGATTAGTTGCTTTAAGGCTAAGAAAGGGAATATTCATTTCAAATATTTTCTACTAAAAGTGCTTTTTCATACGGTTCAAAGATATAATCATCCTTGTCGTATTGCGTATTTGCCAAAACGAGCAAAATTGAGCCTTCCTCGAATTTATCCATTACATGCCAATCTTCGGGAGCTAAGAGTAAACATTTTTCGGGAGAATTGAGGAGATATGAATCCTGATTTACTGAATTATCCACCGCCACTCGGCAACTACCTGAAATGCAGATTAGGGCTTGCCATGTACGTAAGTGTCTGTGTCCACCTCTTTCATGCCCTGCCTGCCCACGAATATAAAAAACTCTTTTAATTTCTCCTGGAAGTATTTTTTCAAAAACGGTAAGGTCGCCAGCGTCGGACTCGAAAGTATCTAATTGTATAAGTTTTGCCATGAAGTAATAGTACAGTATTTATTAATGAATTATGTAAAGATAATGAATTTTGTGATTAGTGGATATTCCATATTGTAATTTATAAACCAAAAACCCGACCTAATCTACTGAAAGGGCGGGTTGTTTGGGGTATTTACTGGGATTGAGCTTTTGATGACGGAAATATATACTTGATATTGCAGACTAAACCTCTACCCCAAATTACAACTCTAAACCGGCAATTCGGGATACCCTAAACAACTCCTTTGTCCACAAATAGCCAAAACTAAACCTTTATTCAACGGAATCTACCCATTATGACCCAAATTCCGCAGATTAAATTAATGCAAACCCAAAAAAGCCGTCCCAGTCTCCTGAAACGGCTTTTTTGTATTTCTAAATCTTTAAGCAATCACTACCGCAACGCCCTTCTCTACATCCTGCTCAACGGTTTTGTATTTTACGCCTTCTTTTACTGAACCATCACGATATTGAACCGTTACTCTTTGGTTTCTATCGGCAATTTTGATAGCGTGTCTTGGCGTAATTTTCTCTTCGGTACGTCCTGCACTTGGGTCATGATAATCGTTTTCATCGCCTCTGCCACCTGCCAAACCGCCTAATAATGAGGAGATGGCATCGTCTTTCTGAACTTGCAATTTTTGCTTGGGTTCAGGTCGGCGAATTTGAGGTTTTGGAGCTTGCGCTTCTTGAATTTCGGGCATATCGGCTTTCATCAAGAAACTCACGGTGTCGATGTTGATTCTACTCAAAAATCTTTCAAACAACTTCACCGCCTCAAATTTATAGACTAACAATGGGTCTTTTTGTTCGTAAGAAGCATTTTGAACGGATTGTTTCAAATCATCCATATCTCTCAAATGCTCTTTCCACTCTTGGTCAATCAAATTCAAGGCAATAGATTTCTCCATTTCCTGAATCAATTTACGTCCTTTGGTATCAATCGTTTCACGGGCATCTGCAAACATTTGCGACATCATGCTACCACTCACGATAGGCACTTGCATACCCGTGTAGCCATGAGAAATGGCTTCCTGAGCAAAATTGACTACCTTTTCGCACAATCCCTTATTTTTTGCTTGGTAATGTTTTTCGGTTGCATCGTACAAACGAGTAGTACGTTGTTGGGTATTTAACTTAGTAATTTCCTCACGACTGAACGGTGGCATAATTCCTAAAATCTCTAAACAACGCAATTCTAATTCATCATAATTTGGGTTATTTTGAACCAATTCCGAACAAACATCATAGGTATT
>JANPGQ010000355.1:0-5195 GCA_031423975.1 Cytophagales bacterium
CTTCGGTAAAAACCGTAAATACTTCGCTTGCCAAACGCCCACAATAAGCAAGGTAAACCCCACTATTTGACTGGCGTTGCGGACTAAATAGAGTTTATAAAAGCTCAATAAATCGGTTTGGTAGAGTTTTGTAAAAATGAACTCTAAAAATATCTCTGCAAGGGCAAGGAGCATTATGCCCAAAATTAGCCAAAAATAAGGGTTCTTGTATAAGGTAATTCCATGACTATCAGCACGTATTTTGAAATATCATTTAAAAATGACTATGTTTATAGTAGTAAAATTATTCTCTCATTTTAATCTAAATAAATCATGAAAAAACTTTTTTTAAGTTCTGTTATTGTACTCACCACTTTTTTTTGTGCTGATGCTTAATCTAATAACCCAATTAGAATACCACAAAGTATACAAACCGTTTCTGACTCGAAACCACCTGCGGATCAAGATTTATACTTAGCATGGGAAGTTTTTAAAATAATGTTTCCTATGGTCATTATTTAGAAAGATTTTAATTACAAAAAGAGAGACAAATTTGAAATATTGTCTCTCTTTTTAATTTTATGCCTTCTTCTCTAAAAAGAAGATAATAAAGTATAATGTATACTGATTGAACTTCAACTTAATTTTCTTTTGGTAAAAACCGCAAATACTTAGCTAACCAAAAGCCGTAAGCAAAAACGCAATGTCTCAAAGCTGTTACTAAGTTCCTAACCGCTGAAATTTTAACAAATAAAATAAAATCTGTTTTGTAAACTTTTTCACCTACTGCGTAAAACAATAAACCTAATAAATGAGCTACTATCAATGCCATACTAAACCAAAAGTATGGTATTTTATAAATAGAAATTTTGTTATCTCGATTGTATAAAAACCACAAATATATCATCGGAACAAGTACTACGAAAAAACCTACAATCGTTGGCATAATCACACCAGGGGCTTTATATCCTGTAATCCACACATAATCAATTATACAAAATATTGATAGACCCACACTCAGATACCAAAGATAGTTTCCTGATTTTTTATCTAATAACAAACTGTAAAACCACCCAATTAATAGAAAGTTTTTTAACGTTGAAAGGATTTGAAGAAAATGAGTATCACTAATGTCAAATCTATTCAAGAAAGGCATCCAAAATTGTGTATGAGTATTCACAGACCAAATAAACGCCTGCTCAATTAAATTAGAAGAAATTGTGGCTACTAAATATCCAAAAAATACCCATACAGGTTTATTAAAATGCCTAAATTTCAAGAATGAAATTATAAGCATAAAACCCATAAAAACCGTCATAAACTGCCCAGCCTTAGTCAATAAATCGTTGTAATAATCTTGTTCGTTCATCTATACTTATCTTGGTATTTTTACTCCGCCTGAGCCTAATGAAACTGCATTGTAAATATTATTACCTACTTGCATTTGAAAAACTATGGGAGAAAATTTTACTATTAGACTAAGTTTATTATTGACTTTGCATAATGAAAATGATAACGCTGAGTTGAAGGAATTTAAATGTTCTCTTTTTATTCTAAATATGTATTTTTTGTTTGTAGCATTGTCAAACGAATTAAAAGGAATAGGCATTATTAATGGGAAAACTCCTCCAACTGGATTAGGTACTATATTATCATTGTCAGTATTGTTTCTTCTTTTAACTGTAATGTTTAAGTCTCTTAATCGAACAGTGTTGTCTAAAGTAATTTCTAAAATATTTCCCTTACCTGATGCTACGAAATCCGCTAAAAGGATTGTTCTCCAAACAACTGCTCCTTGCCCCCATAAGTCTTCAAGACTTTGAGTTAAATTTGTAACTGCCGCATCGTTTAATAATGCAGCGTCTCTACTGTAAAATGTTTGAGTTGGGACTGCCATAATAGTAAAATTTTAAAGGGTTAAAATTGATTTTAAGATATTATCTTCTTCACACCAACCGCTCCTCAATCGCCTTGGCAACTGCTTCTGGAGCTGAGTTTACGTGGAGTTTTTCGTAAATATTCTTGACGTGCCAATGCACTGTATGAAAACTTAATGCACAGGCATCGGCTATCATTTTGTAGCTCATGCCCTTCACCATACAGCCCAAAACTTCTCGTTCACGCTCGGTCAAATCTATGTATTCTCTTTGCGATTGCACAAATTGACTCTTGAACATCTGCATCACTTTGGCAGCTATACTCGGACTCATACACGCCCCCCCGTGATAGACCTCCAAAACGGCTTTCAGAATATCGTCAGGGTCGGGGCTTTTCAAGACGTAACCGTTTGCTCCTGAACATATTGCCGTGAAAATTCGGTAGTCGTCGTCAAAGACGGTTTGCATCAAAATCTTCGTTTCTGGGCTTTCCGCCTTGATTTTTTTGAGGGCTTCCAATCCAGAAATCCCGGGCATTTGTATATCCATCAACACCACATCGGGTTTGTGCTTGCGGATATTGGCAAGGGCTTGGGAGGCATCGGGGTAACTTCCTGCCAAAAAAACCTCATCCGAACTCGCTAAATACAGCCCCAAACTCTGTCGGAAACTCTTATTATCTTCAAATAGAACGACTCGTATCATGCTTGTGAGTTTAGAGTTTTGTTTAGCAAATTTAAGGATTGGAAGTAGAGCGTTTACCCCCCAATTCGGGTGGGATTCTGTCTAAATTTGGATTCGTGGGATTAATAGACTTTTAGGATTTTTCACTCTAATTTTTAATCCAAAAATCCTCTAATCCCACGAATCCAAATTCAGATAGGGTCGCTCAGACAATTTTAAACCTCAAAAACCATCATCTCCAATGCCGTTCCTTTCCCAATTTCGGAACTCATTTTAAAATCCATAAAACTTTCCTCGGCTCGTTTTTTGAAGTTTTTCAAGCCGTTTCCTTCGTGATTTTCTTGGTAATCAAAGCCCTTTCCATTGTCGGATATTTCTAATTTGAAGCCTTCTTTTGTCTTTGAAATCAGGACCGAAACCTTCGTGGCTTGTGCGTGTTTGGCGATATTATTAATGGCTTCCTTGTACATCATATACACATTGCGTCGTTGTTCCATGCTCATTTTCAAAGACTTAGCGTGTTGATATTCGTTCTTGAAATCAACCGAAACATTCTGCACCGTGAGGATTTGTAAGGCAAACGACCGCATTTTTTCAAACAATAATTCCACCGAATCATTTTCTGGATTTATCGCCCAAACGGTATCTCTGATGGTCTGAATGGTATCTTCCGAATCCATTTTTATTTGCTCCAAAATCGGACTCAATCCATTGGCTTGGTTGCCCAATTTTTTCTGTACCACTCGTGTAGCGATGGAAATGGAACTTAGGGTTGCCCCCACTTCATCGTGGAGGTCGGATGCGATTTTTTGACGGATAGTTTCCACCTTCAATTTTTCTCTGAAATTATAGAGCAAAAAGAAGTAAATCCCTGCCCCAAGCAGAAGCAAACTATAAAAAATCACCGAGGGTAAAAACCACCATTCTTCCGTCAAAGAGCGTTCGGCAGAGATAGGAAATGTGAGCGTTGAGGAAAGTTTATTATTTTGCAAAGCCCTAACTTTCAGTATATAATCTCCACCCGCAAGATTGGTATATCGCACAATCGGGTAGGGGCTATTTCCCCACGATTTATCGTAATTCTCCAAGAAATATTGGTATTGGGTATTGGGAAGAGGTCGAAATTGAATCACCAAATCATCGTCTAAGGCAGATAATTGCAGGGGTACTTTAATGTTAAATGCCCTTGTTTGTCCGTTAATGCGTATAGTTATTATAGCGGGTTCAGAAATCTGAGCCAGAGGCGAAACGGATAATCCTAAGAAGAAGATTAACAGTTTGATTTTCAAGGTAGTACAATGGATTAGTGATAGAGTTTTGCGTTTTCAAATATAGTTTTTTATTTGATGTAAACAAAAATAACCTACGGTTTTACGCAGGTTATTTAGTTAATGGTAAATTATAAATCCTACTTTGCATAAATAATCACAGGCGTAGTTTCCACCACATTACTTTTGTTCAAAGCCCTGTCTTTTATCTGTATCGCAAATTTTATGGTATCGTTTTTTCCTTTCAAATACGGAATTCCTTGGAAAACGTTGTATTCAAAAGTAGCGGAATAATCTACTGTGCCTTCAATGGGTCCAGCTTTTGAGCCTTGTTTAAAACGGATTGGTATATTCCCGCCAAATTTTTCTTTGGGATTACTCTTCAAAAACTTACCATTCTTCTGCACGTAAATATCCACAACAAAGGTCTGTAAACTATCTCCTGTGGTTTTTTTAAGTAAAATTAATTCGGCAGGTGTAAAACCCAAATCACCATCGCCATCTTGAAAATTGACTCTCATCACTACTGAATCTTTCTTAGTTATGCCTAATAACCCTTGCGAAGAAACAGTTAATATTCGAACATCATTAAAACCAATTTCTGGAACAAAGCTAAAATCAGGCTCACCCGTACAGGCAAACATCAAAAGGCAAACTGAGGATATGTATAGTATTTTATTTTTCATAAATAATAAACGACAAAATTATATAGGTTGTTGTTTGAAAACCTCGTAAAGATAATGATTTGAAGTAATTTTGTGATACGATTTCAAATCGAATCATAAAATTTTATGCAACTAATTCAAAAACTCAAACAAAAGGTTTTAAATCTTCAAGCTCAAGACTTTGATGACTTGGCTTTGGAAATTTTTCGTTTTCAGGCTGAACACAATTTAGTTTATCAACAATATCTGCAACATCTTCATATTCAAACAGATACCATAAAAACGATTGAGCAAATCCCTTTTCTACCGATTGAGTTTTTCAAAACCCAAACCGTTGTTACGGGCAATAATCCCATCAAAACTATCTTTGAAAGTAGTGGTACAACGGGGCAAAATACCTCCCGCCACCACGTAGCCGACCCAGATTTTTACCTCGAAATTGCCGAGCAAATTTTTGAAAAATTTTATGGAAAACTCGCTGATTTTCAGATACTTGCCTTGCTTCCCTCCTACTTAGAACGCACTAATTCGTCCTTAGTTTACATGGTTGAGCATTTTATCAAAAAAAGCAACAACCCAAATTCAGGTTTTTTCTTGAATGATTATGAAAAATTAGCGAGAGTTTTGGAGGAAGGAAAACAGGAGACAGGAGACAGAAGTGAGGAGATAGGAGAAATGAGCACAACAAATTCCGAACATCGAAGCGGAACGCCGCCCGAATC
>JANPGQ010000356.1:0-4958 GCA_031423975.1 Cytophagales bacterium
CGGTGAATTGAATGTAGATGGTGTGCGAAGAACGCTTAGAGTGAAGGGTGAATTCAAATCAATGGAACAAATTGCGGACATCCGTTTACGTTCATCTACTGGGGCAACTGTCCGTTTGGGTGATGTGGCAGATGTAATTGATAGCAGTGAAGAACAGCAGGATTTTGCTCGTTTGGATAATAAAAAGGTAGTTACGCTTAACGTCATCAAACGAGGTGGAACAAACCAAATTGCGGCCGCCGAAAAGATTAAAAAAATCATTGAAGAAGCCAAAGAAAGTCGTTTGCCACAAGGATTGGATGTTAAAATTACCGCAGATAGTTCGGAGAGAACTAAGTCTGAAATTGAAGATTTGGTCAATACTGTAATCTTAGGTTTTATCTTTGTAGTATTGGTTTTGATGTTCTTTATGGGTGTGCGAGATGCCATTTTTGTGGGTCTTTCCGTGCCTCTATCGGCTCTGTTGGCGTTTATTCCTTTGTATTTCTTAGGATTTACGTTAAACACTATCGTACTTTTTGCCTTCCTTTTGGGCTTAGGAATTGTGGTGGATGATGCAATTGTGGTTATCGAAAATTCGCACCGTATTTTTAATCGTTATCGAGATATTTCTATTGTAGAAGCGGTGAAATTAGCGGCTTCGGAGGTGTTTATACCAGTATTATCTGGAACGGTTACTACGGTGATGCCTTTTGTGCCTCTGTTATTTTGGCCTGGTATCGTAGGTGAGTTCATGAAATTCTTACCTATCACCTTGATTTGTACCTTAGTTGCTTCTTTGATTGTGGCGTATGTGATGAACCCCGTGTTTGCGATGACTTTTATGGTTCGTCATGATGAACACGGCACGGTTGATACCAGTGTGGCTACCATTAAAAAACCGATGATTATCTTAGGAATATGTGCTTTATTAGGCTATTTTGTGAATGTGGGTTTAGGTAATTTCTTCTTATTGATTGCCATTTTGTATGCCTTCAATCACTTCATCCTTACACCAAAAGTAATCATACCATTCCAAGAGAAAACTTTACCCGCTTTCAAGAATAATTACCAAAAATTGATTTCTTGGTTGATTACGGGTTATCGTCCTGTTTGGATGGTTGTGTCGATGTTTGTCTTATTTATTGGAACAATATTTTTGTTGGGAGTGGTGAAACCAAAGGTGATTTTTTTCCCCAGTGGCGAGCCTGACTATATTTATATCTATAACGTTTTGCCAGTAGGTACGGATGCACGAGTAACGGATTCGGTTACGAAAGTCATTGAAAAGAAGGTTTTTGACATTATTAAACGAGAAAAAGCAGAGGTTGCCATCAACTCAGTAATTGCTAATGTGGGCAAAAATGCGGGCGACCCATTCAATCCAGATAGGGCTCCAACGCCACAGAAATCAAAGGTAACGGTTGCCTTCAAAAAAGGTATCGAAAGAGGTGATGTCTCTTCAGAAAAATTGCTTGCCATTGTTCAGACTGAATTGAAGACCCTAAAGTTGCCAGGAGCAGAAATTTCTGTTGCCCGAGAAAGAAATGGACCGCCTACGGGAGCTCCCATTTCCATTGAAATTGCGGGAGACGATTTCCAAACTTTGACTAAATTAGAAAAAGACGTTCGGGCAGCCATTGACAAATCGGGGATTCAAGGCATTGAAAAATTGAAGTCAGATTTGATTACCAACAAACCCGAAATTATCATTGACGTTGATAAAGTGAAGGCTCAACAAGAAGGTATTTCTTCGGCACAAATTGCCTTAGCAGTGCGTACAGCCTTGTTTGGTTCTGAAATTGCCAAGTTTCGTGATGATAAAGATGAGTATCCAATTCAGTTAAGAATCAAGTCAGAAGACCGTAATTCAATTGAGAAACTGTTGAATCTAAAAATCGTTTACCGAGATATGGTGATGGGCGGAATGTTGCGTCAAGTACCTTTAAACTCGGTGGCAAGTATTTCATATTCAACTACTTTTAATCAAATTAATCGTAAAAATCAGGTGCGTACTATTACGCTGGGTTCGGATGTTTCGCAGGGATTTAATGCCAACGTAATTGTACCACAAATTCAAGATGTGATTAATGAATTGGATGTTCCAAGCGGTTATACCATCAAAATGGGTGGAGAGCAGGAAGAACAAAAAGAAACGGGAACGTTTTTGGTTGGTGCATTGATAGCGGCTATCGTGTTGATTTTCTTGGTATTGGTTTTGCAATTCAACTCAATCTCGAAGCCAATCATCATTTTTGCCACCATTTTGTTATCATTTATTGGCGTATTCTTGGGCTTTATGGCTTTTGGAAAAGACTTCTCAATCATCATGTCGGGCGTAGGAATTATTGCTCTGGCAGGTATTGTAGTGAAAAATGGTATTCTTTTAATTGAATTTACTGATGAATTGATGGGGCGTGGATATCCACTCAAAAAAGCCATTGTAGAAGCAGGAAGTACCCGTTTGACACCCGTAATCTTGACGGCAGCCGCCGCAGTTTTGGGCTTAATACCTTTAGGAATCGGTTTGAGTATCGACTTTGTGAGTATGTTTACCGAACTTGACCCACACATCCACACAGGTTCAGACAGTGCTGCTTTTTGGAATATATTAGCTTGGACAATCATTTACGGATTAACGTTCTCAACCATTCTGACCCTCGTAATTGTACCATGTATGTATTATATCAATGAACGCATACGTGATAAGTGGTTTAGAAAAGGGAAAAAGGTTGTAATGGTTCAGGAGTATGAGGAAGTAGAGTAATAGAGTGATAATATAAATTTTAAGGAAGTCTTTGTTTGAAACGAAGGCTTCCTTTTTTTTGTGGGCTTTAATTAGTCACTGGCAAGATGCAAACGACTGTTTGATAACTAATCGAAAAAACCAGAATAAGGTTCTTTTTCTTTTTCAGGTTCTCCTACAATTATACTTTTGGGAATTTTATTGCCATATTCATCATAATCCCAACTTTGATTAGGCAAGCCATTCATATAATAAGACTGGAAATGCCCATAATCACATTGATTGAGGTAGTGTTGTATAGCCCTTATTGAGCCATTATTATAGTATAAAATCCTGGTTGTACTGTGAAGTTGAGGTTGAGTAAACCTTTCAAATTTTACTTTTCCAACTCTTGAGTATTGTCTGTAAATAATTATTTCACCAGATGAATCATAAATTATTTCGTGATTAATCTGGACTCTTTTATACACAAAATTTAATGAATCATTCGTTTTATATCTTTCTAATAAAAGGTTTTTTTCGTAGGGAGCAAATGTTGAATCATAATATTGCCTTGAAATATTATAAGGTTTTCCTTTGATATAGTAATCTTCATTTGAAATCTGACCAGAAGGATAAAACCATTCTGATTTGCCGTTTAGTATATTATTTATGTAGGTTTGTTTGCAATGGATTATTCCATTAGGGTACCAAATGGTTCTTTTCCCATTTCTCATACCATTCAAATATTTTTCTTCTATTTCTATTTTCCCATTGCTATAAAACTGTTGCTTCTTTCCATTCTCAAATTTTTCCTCCGTATGATTATACAATTCTCTTAGGTCTTTTAACATACCTAAACCATTTTTGTATTTCCATTCTCTAAATTCATCAGCTTTTTTATATTTTTGATTTCCTCCACATAAATGTACATATATTTGTCCATTCACATAATGTCCCAGCATAATCCATTCTTCACCTACAGATACGCCCATATCGCAAGAGGTATATTTTGAATATTCAAAAATTTTATCAATTCTTTCGCCTTTAAATAGCTCAACAATTTTAATATTTAAAAGCCCGATTGTTGCTGCAAAAGAGTCTTTGGTTTCTTTTTGGTAGTCTTGTTCTCCTACAACTTTGACTAATGCAATAAAATCAATGCCTTTGGTATCATCCAATGTTTTAAAATTATAATAGTTTGTACATATACAAGCATTTGAATTTTGAAAAGAAAGAATCGTAAAAAGAGAGATTAGTAGTATTTTAGCGTTTATTTTTATAGAATAGCTCATATAAATTTGTTGTTTAGTTGGCTTTCAATCAAGTAAACGTCAAATCATGTTATTTTTATACATTATAAAATACCCTTTTTATGAATAACCTCTTCTCAATTACCCAATTCTTCAATACGCTCATTTTCCTTATAATTTCAGGATTCCACTTTTATTGGGCTTTGGGCGGAAAATTCGGTAGTAAAGCTGTTATCCCTGAAATGAAAGGGAAATTAGCTTTTCAACCCCCCATTTTGGCAACAATTATGGTGGCTCTGGCAATGTTAGTAGGAGCCTGGTTGTCATGGACTCCAAAACTGAACGCAGGAAATTTTATCTTGATTTATGGAAACCTTGCCATTGGAATAGTGATGCTGATTCGAGCTGTAGGAGATTTTAAATATGTGGGTTTTTTCAAGAAAATTAAAGGAACAATTTTTGCCCAAAATGATACTCGCTATTATTCACCCTTGTGTTTACTTATTTCGTTAAATGCTTTTTATATTTACTCCAATATCAGATAATTTCTGAAATTACCACTTAAACAATTTAAAAATGTATGGAGGAAATGGCAATAAAATTGAGAAGAATTCGGGAAATCTATGGGTATAGTCAGGAGTATGTGGCTGACCGTTTGGGTATCTCTCAACCAGCGTATTGGCAGAAAGAAAATGGGAAAAGAATGCCCTCTGAAGAGCGTTTGGTGCAAATTGCAGATTTATACAACTTAACCGTAGCGGATTTGAAAACAGGCGAATTGAATGCCGTATTAATAAAAGTCCATGAATTGCAGATTGAGATTTTGAGGAAAAAGATTTTAGTGTAATTTACCCATTCACAAACTTCACTGACCAAAAGCCATTTTTATAGACAATCTTGGTAATTGACCCATAATCAATCTCCATCCGAAAAGCATTTTTTAGGTCTAAATCTAAGGCTCGGCAAATGATGGTTCTGATGGTTGCGGAGTGATTTACCAA
>JANPGQ010000357.1:0-1933 GCA_031423975.1 Cytophagales bacterium
CTGACCGTTTGGGTATCTCTCAACCAGCGTATTGGCAGAAAGAAAATGGGAAAAGAATGCCCTCTGAAGAGCGTTTGGTGCAAATTGCAGATTTATACAACTTAACCGTAGCGGATTTGAAAACAGGCGAATTGAATGCAGTATTAATAAAAGTCCATGAATTGCAGATTGAGATTTTGAGGAAAAAGATTTTAGTGTAATTTACCCATTCACAAACTTCACTGACCAAAAGCCATTTTTATAGGCAATCTTGGTAATTGACCCATAATCAATCTCCATCCGAAAAGCATTTTTTAGGTCTAAATCTAAGGCTCGGCAAATGATGGTTCTGATGGTTGCGGAGTGATTTACCAAAATGATTTGCTCATGATTTTGAGCAATGATTTCATCTAAAAACTCATTCGCTCGGGCAGATAATTCCTTGAAACTCTCACCATTTGGCGTATTGATATTCACAAAATCAGCCATCCACGGGTCTGAATGTTCCCTTTTAATATCGTTCCAAGCTTGCATTTCCCAGTCGCCAAAATCCATTTCCCACAGGCGTTCTTCCAACTGAAAATCATGACGGATATATTTTGCCAAAGTCATACATCTACTGGCGGGGCTACTCCAAATTATGGCTTTTCCCATATCACAATGCTTCGAAAGCCGTTGCGTAGTTTTGGCAATTTCCTCTTCGGCAGTATGGTTCAGTCTAACGTCAGATTTGCCGTAACAAATCCCCTTCGGAACGTCCACTGAGGTATGTCTGATTAAAAATATTTCCATTTTATCCCGCCACTGCAATAATTGATAAATAAATCACTACTTCCGCTACTTGTTGGGTTGCCCCCAGACAGTCGCCCGTATAACCACCAATCCACTTTTTGAAAAAATAGCCTAAGTACAAATGTACCAAAACCAAGGGCGGAATCATCAACAATAAAAAGAAATTACCTGTTTTGATGAGGTACAATAAAAGGGGAATAACAGCGAAACAAAAAGCAATGGATAAATCTCTGAAAGGCATTTTTTTTGCAATAGGTTTTGCCTTGCTCAACGCATCCTCACGGACGTATTCGAGGGTATAAATAAAACTCAAAGCCACGAATCTACTGATAGAATGAGCGATGAAAAATGCCCAAATAAGTGTCTGATTATCAAGGATTTCAAGGCTAAAAAATTTGATTCCCAATATCAAAATCAAGCCTACAGAGCCATACGTTCCCACTCGTGAATCCTTCATGATTTCGAGGATTTTCTCCTTCGTCCAACCACCTCCGAAACCATCGCAAACATCGGCAAAACCGTCTTCGTGAAATGCTCCCGTGGTGAGAATATTTGCTACGATGCTCAATAAAATAGAAATTTCAGGATTAAAAATTCTTGAAGCTCCATAAAAAACCAAGCCCGAAATCCCCGCCACAATCCATCCGATGACAGGAAAATAAACCGTTGCTTTATTCAGCATATCCTCATCATGCTTCATCCAAGAAGGCACAGGAATCCGAGTGTAAAACATCAAAGCATTCAGGAAAATATGAAATTGTAAGTTTGCCCAAATTCTGAGCTTTTTAATCGTATCGTTTTGATTCATAAATTAGTGATTTGTTATCGGTTAATGGTTATTTGTGATTGGTAAATTTATTGGGAATGGAAATTTTATGAAATCAATTTGGTACTAATTTCTAATAACCGTTAACTAATCACTACTACTAACTCCCGCACTCTCAAAACTCGCCATTTCGTTTAAAAAATTTACGGCAGCTTGCACCAAAGGATACGCCAACGCACAGCCCGTTCCTTCGCCCAAACGGAGATTTAACTTCAAAAGGGGGTCAGCCTTCAAATATTCTAACATCAAACGATGCCCACTTTCATCTGACTGATGGCAGAAAATGGCATAGTCTAAAATATTCGGTTCAAGTGCATGAGCCACCAAAAAAGCCGA
>JANPGQ010000358.1:0-2943 GCA_031423975.1 Cytophagales bacterium
TCAAAATGATATTCAGATGATGCGGAGTGATAAACTGGGTTATTTCGCTCCAATCGTGGTTTTGGAGAAAAAATATTATACTTACGAAGACCCCAATTACAGCATTACCAACATTCCAATTTCAGAAAATGACCTTGCTAAGATGAATGAAGCTGTAGAAATGCTGAAACAATTCAAAGGATTTTCACACTTTGAGCAATTGAATGAAGTTGTACAAAAATTGGAAGACCATGTTTATTCAGCAGGCAAAAAGAAGTCGCCAGTTATTGATTTTGAGAAAAATGATAGTTTGAAAGGACTTTCGTATTTGGATATTTTGTACCAATCGGTGGTTCAGAAAAAGGCAATAAAAATGACTTATCAATCCTTCAAAGCACAAGAACCTAACGTATTTTTCTTTCACGTTTGGTGGTTAAAGGAATTTAAAAATCGTTGGTTTGCCGTAGGAGTTCGCAAAGAAAATGGTTCAATATCCAGTTTAGCATTGGACAGAATGGTTGAAGTTAGTTTATCTGACGATGTAGATTATGCTGAAAATCATGACCTTATTCCCGAAGAATATTATAAAAATGTCATTGGCGTAACCGTAAGTAATTTACGCCCCATGAATTTAAAGATTTTTGTCATTGCCAAACACGCTCCTTATGTAGAAACCAAACCTTTGCATCATTCGCAAAAGGTTATAGACAGAACCGAAGACGGCATCATCATCGAAATAAAAGTGCAACACAATTACGAATTAGAAAAGGAGATTCTGGGTTTTGGCGAAGTGATGAAAGTATTAAGCCCAGAGAGTTTTGCAAAAGCAATTAAACAGCGATTGATGAAAGCGAGTAAGAGGTATGAATTATGAGATTTGTCATTGCGAGCGAAGCGTGTCGGAGTTTCGCTCGCAATGACAGCAATTATACTTCCTTCAAAATCCCTTTTCTTCTACGAGAAACCGTAGCAGTGAGGTTATTTTCTAACATCAACTGAGATTCATCTATGTTATAATCAATCACATAGCGTGGATTAACCATAAATGATTTGTGAACCCGCAAAAAGCCTTTGGCTTGAAGAATTGCCTCGTAGGTATGTAAGCAATGCGCATACATCCGAGATTTACCTTCCTGCAAGTGAAAAACGGTATAATTTCCTTCGCCTTCCAACATAATGATGCGGTCGATAAATAAGGCGATGTTTCGCTTAGAATCGACCGTAAGAAGGGCTTCACGATGGGTTGTGAGATTTGACATAGTTTTATGAGAGATAAGATAGGAAAGGACATAAAAAAATCCTTTACAACCACTTAGTCGTAAAGGATTTAGAATTGGTAACAAATTTTTATTGAATTTCTATTTTATTCCAATATTTCAAAGATTCTCTACCATCTGGATAAACCAATTGAGCTTCATAAAACCCTGATTCTGTGGACTTTGGAATGGTGTATTGAAAAAAAGAGATTCTCATTATACCACCAACTCCATAGAATTTTGGCGTAGGTTTTAACAAAATTTCAGTGTTTTGCTTTGCTAATCGTAGAGTAGGTGTTATTATATTTTGTAATGCCTCAGCAGTTGATTGATTTCCAGAAATACTGACAAATTTTATCGGAAGAATTAACAAAGAATCCCCTGCAAAAAACTGTTCTTTTTTAATGGAATAATCTGGAATCCATATTATTCCATTTTCATTATCCCATTTTTTTATAAAAGTTCTGATACCAGACGTTGAGATATTTTTTCCAATATTTGCTACCACTCGATTCAGTAAATTATCATTTTCATAAACATCTACCAAATAACTCCCTGATGGTAAAGAAACTGGAGAATCTATACTTAGATAATTTTTGTCATTTACTCGTGCCTCCAACTGAATATTAGTATTGGCAAAATCATTAAAAAACTTCAAAGTATATTTGTTACTTGGAGAAAAAAGCCCTCCATAAAGTTTAATGCCACTATTTATTTCTGAAACATATTGAAGTGTAGAACCAGAGCCAACTTCAAGAATGCTTACTTTGGCTTTACCTTTTAAAAATTTGAAATTTTCTTTGAGTAGCTGCCTATTATTTTCCTCAACATATTCAATGGTAAAGCTCTGATTTTCAAAAGGAATGTATCTATCCAACTCAAATGCTCCATAAAGCTTTCCATTGATTACATTTAAAAAAGTAGTATCGCCACCAGTATTTCCCATCTTTTTTAATAATACAAAAGGCGATTTACTATTAGGATTAGTAGGAATAGTGCCTGCATAGGAAATTGATTTCAGAGAGAACTCGGCATTAGTATAGTATGAAACTGAATCAATTTTATCCAATTCAACTTTCAGTTTTCGATTAGTGTAATTCACATAAACTTTATAAGTCATCTGATTAGTTGCCGTTTGTATGTCTAAACCCAAAGGCTTTGCACCTTCAAAACTGAATTCAATGGTTTGTTTTTCAGGATTGATAATATTAGGGGTAGATTTTGCTTCATTATTAATAGGAAAGAAATTTAGAGAAGCATTTTTACCCAACAAAAAATCTAAGATAATTGATTTTGAAGAAAAGGATTCGGGAAGTGTAACTTGAATAATCCCTAAGTAGTGATTAATTTTTACATCAGTAGCTTCTTTAACAGAAACTTCTTTCAATAATGAATTATCAACATTAGCAACTGTGGGAGTGATAATCTCCTTTGAACGACAAGACAAAACAAGGTAAAAACCAAAAAAGACGAAGGATAGAATATACTTTTTCATGTTGTGAGAAACAGTTTTTTAGAACGCACTGTCAAAAGTATAGACGTAAGTGGGCTAAGAGAGGTTGTATGGAAAAATGAAAATATTTTGGAAAGGGCATAAAAAAATCCCTCAGAAATAAACCTAAGGGATTTGAGTGGTGGTCTAACAAGGATTCGAACCTTGGACCCCCTGCTTGTAAGGCAGGTGCTCTGAACCAACTGAGCTATTAAA
>JANPGQ010000359.1:0-23562 GCA_031423975.1 Cytophagales bacterium
AACTCGCCTTAATGGTTGCATTATTTTGTTGTAAATCCTTTTTAGCATTTGCGTGAAGCCAAATAACTGGCATCTTCGTTGTTACGTTTACGTTCGCCCCGCCGTCAATGTCATAAGTCCCTCGCTTGAAGTTTTCGTTGGCATCTTCCCAAGCCTTTTCAGCGGTTTCGTCGGAAATAAAAATGATGGCAGTCGCTCCTCTTCTCAACATTGGCAAACCGTATTTCACATAGATATAACGGCTATAACGCCACGTAGGCAAGGAAACATTCAAATTAATTCCCTTCGGATTAGCTTCAATGGCAACCACTTTGCCCTTTACATCAACTTTATTCGTATCAATTTCTAAGGCATTTCCCAAATAAAGAATTGGAGCATCAAGGTTAATATTTGCCATTTGCGAAACTGAAACGTCCTTCCATAATTTCAACATTTTGTCATTAACCTGAATACTTGAATTATCAGAAAGATGATTTCGCCAGAGCGTAAAATACTGAAAATATGTACCATCATCGCCCGCAGGTTTCAGTCCTATGGCTCTGTATTGCTCGCCAAGCCACATCGAAGCCTTTAACTCATCCAAAGTTCCTGCCGACCTACCATTGTAATGTGTATCGGCTAAGGCGTATAAATCCTTTTTCAAATCCTCTATCCGAATAGCACTCAAAGCGGGAGGATTGTTTAGTTGAGCAAAGGTTGAATTAGTAATGAATGTCAATAAATACAGAAAGAATATTTTTTTCATGTTGATAAATTTTAAAAGGTTCACTAATTAATTTTTCTATTTCCTATTTTCAAATTAGGATTTGTATATGGTTTTAGCTTGAGCCAGTCACTCATAAATACTTGGTCTTTTTTAAATATTTTCATTGATATTGGGGATTTTTAATTAAAAAAATGCAGGATGCAAATTAACATAAAGTATTTGTGATAGCCATTCCTAAATCCTCAAATATTTGTTTTTAGAGCTTATGTTGTAAGCACTATTTCTTTGTTTTACAAAAATAGAATAGCATTATGATGAAGTAGATATTCCCATAAAGGAAATTTATCTTAAAGTGATTTTTACCGTTAAATAAAAATGACCAAAAATTTTTCCAACAATACCGAAAAAATGTTAGATTTAATTTTGAAAGATGGATAGTCTGGCAATTCTTCCTTCTTTTAAAACATCTCCAAAATCTTATCTTTGTTATTAGGCACATTATCAATTTAAAGAAAAGATTCATGACTAAAAATTTACCCCCAAACCCCAAAAGAGTTTTTGGATTAGATTTATTGCGAGCTACAGCAATACTTTTGGTAATGTTTCACCACGGTTATCAGCTTTTCCCCCTGCCACTTCCTCCCGTTCCCGATGGCGTTGATATTTTCTTTGTATTGAGTGGCTATTTGATTGGCGGAATTTTAATCAAAACCGTAGAGAAAAAACAAGGCTTTTCTTGGTCAGATTTAAAGACTTTTTGGCTCAGACGTTGGTTTCGTACTTTACCTGCTTTTTGGGTAACATTACTAATCAATTTTATCATATATTTCTTCATAAATCTACAAACACAAACGGCAAAAGATACTTTAAAATTGATGATTTTTAAGGAAAAACTGTGGGAATATTTTTTCTTTATTCAAAATTTTGCTACAAACTTAAAATCCAGATTTTTTGCAGAATCATGGAGTTTATCAGTAGAGGAATGGTTTTATTTATTATTGCCCGTTTTTATTTTATTTTCTATTAAAAGTGGTCTAAAACCTTTAAGAGCCATCTTCTTGTCAATTCTTATCATTATTATTATTCCTATTTTACTACGGTTTTCTTTCTCCGATATTCACATAAAAATGTCATGGCTTTCCACCAGAATGATAGTTGTAATGCGTTTGGATAGTATAGGATGCGGTGTTTTGATGGCATTTATCAGATATTACAAACCTAAAATTTGGGATGTTTTAGCCAATTATAAATCATTAATCTTATTGGGAATAATCATTTTCTACGGAAGTTTTTTAATCATCTTTAAGGGGCATGAATACCTAAATTCCTCCGTTTTGACGAACGTATTTTTCTACACCCTCACTAATATAGGTGTAATGATAGTTATTCCTGCCATGAGCAAAATGATGGCAAGAGATACCGTTTTTGAGAAAGTGATTACCTTCATTAGCCTAACATCTTACTCAATCTATCTCCTTAATTATTCAATAATTGTGGCATTAATTCAGATGATTAGACCCAACCCTGCCACCAGATTTGAAGAATTTATGTCTTTAATGGCTTATTTAATTATCACCTTCGGAGCATCCTATTTGATGTATCGTTTTGTAGAACAGCCTTTTATGAAGTTAAGAGATAAGTATTTTTCGGAATAGAGGTTTTGAATTTCCAATCAAAATCCTTACCTTTGCAGTCCAATTTTAAAAATCAATATACATAATGGAATTACGCAATTATGAAACGGTATTCATCTTAACTCCCGTTTTGTCTGAACAGCAGACAAAGGATGCCGTTGAAAAGTACAAAAAAATCCTAACGGATAATAATGCGACTATCATTAATGAAGACGCATGGGGAATACGTAAGCTGGCGTATCCCATTCAGAACAAACACACAGGTTACTATTACATCATCGAATTCACGGCTGAACCTACTTTGGTAGCTAAGTTGGAACTTGAATACAAACGTGATGAAAAAGTGATTCGTTTCTTGACGACAGTTCTTGATAAGCACGCAGTGGCTTACAATGAGCGTAAACAAAAAGGTTTAGTAGGTAAAAAACAAGAAGACAAAAAAGAAGCTTAATCATCATGACATTAGTAAACGAACCAATCGACAAAAGTGTAGTACGCAAAAAATATTGCCGTTTCAAGAAATCAGGCATTAAATATATCGACTACAAAAATCCAGATTTCTTATTGAAATTGGTGAACGAACAAGGAAAAATTCTTCCTCGTCGTCTAACAGGTACTTCGTTGAAATTTCAACGTAAAGTAGCTACTGCCATCAAACGTGCAAGATTATTGGCTTTAATGCCTTACGTTGCTGACGGGTTAAAATAGGGATTAGGAATTAGGAATTAGGGATTAGGTGTTTAAATGTTACTTATCAATATTTAAACCGTAAACCGTAAACCTTAAAATCAGTATAAAAAATGTAAATCATATTAAAGACTGACATCGCTGGTCTTGGTTATAAAAATGATATAGTTGCCGTGAAACCAGGATATGGTCGCAACTATTTGATTCCACAAGGATTTGCTACATTAGCAACGGGATCAAGCAGAAAAATTCTTGCTGAAAATATCAAGCAAGTGGCTCACAAAGCTGAAAAAGTAAAATTGGATGCTACGGCATTAGCTGAATCAATCGGTGATTTAACGCTTGACATCGCTGCAAAAGTGGGTGAAAGTGGTAAAATCTTCGGTAGAGTAACTACCATCCAAATTTCAGAAGCCTTGAAAGAAAAAGGTTTTGACGTGGACAGAAAGAGAATCTCTTTGGATTCAGAAGTGAAATTTGTGGGTGAATATACTGCAACCCTTGATTTGCACAAAGAAGTGAAGCACAAAGTGAAATTTATCGTTGTAGCTGATTAATCTCTCAAAATTCTACCATTTAATAGTTTTTGTAGATTAAAAACTGAAAGCACCTCATTTTGTGAGGTGCTTTTTGTATTTTTGTAGGATTTTTCTAAGTTTAGGCGTAGTTTTTGTGAAAGCAAAAGCAACGTTTTTATGGTCAAATCCGTCTTTATATTTATACCAGTAGGGATTAAATACTTAACCCACCTTCAAAATACCTTGAATATGTTTAAGCGAATAGGATTATTTATATTTTTATTGATTGGTACTTCACATTTTCTCTTCAGCCAAATCACTATTTCATCGCCAGTTTTGAGGCAAGTTTTCCAGCGTGACCTTACCAATAAGGCTTCTTTAACTATTACAGGTAGTTATTCTCAACCCATTGATGCTATTCAAGCAAAACTTACTGCCGTAAAGGTGGGTCAAGGAACGGATATCGACTGGACTACAATTAGCCCAAATCCATTAGGAGGAATTTTTAAAGGTACACTTCCCGTAAAAGGAGGTTGGTATAAATTGGAAGTAAGAGGTACATTGGCTGGAAAATTAGTAGGCAATATATCAACCATTGAAAAAGTAGGCATTGGTGAGGTTTTCGTGATTGCGGGACAATCCAATGCTGGTGGAAGTTCACAATTGGAAGCTAACGAAACAGGAGCAACCGATGACCGTGTAAATTGTGCAAACTTTATTAGTCCAAGAACATATTATCCAGATTTCCCTTTCCTTCATGCTGATTTAAATCAGTTTTCTATCATTGAATTTTCACAACTCAAAAAAACGGCTGCCATTGGTCCTACGGGGCTTGGACCTTATTATTGGGGAAAAGTGGGTGATGCTTTAAGTGCAAAACTCAATGTACCTATCATGTTTTTCAATACGGGTTGGGCGGGTGCATCCGTGAGAGTATGGCGTGAAAGTGCTGAAAACCCTACCGTTGGCGTGCCAAGCGATTTCCAGTTTGATAATACTAATAACAACCGTTATGTACCAGGATATCCATATTCAAATCTTAGTTCTGTTTTGAGTTATTATGGAATCAATTTGGGTGTGAGAGCCGTATTATGGATGGAAGGAGAAACTCAAAATCTACTAAATCTTGATGCTATTGCGAATGGTTTAACCCCTCCCATAACCATTGAAAATTACTTGGACAATTTAAGAAGATTGGTTAAAAGAACTCGTCAAGATTTGGGTAATAATAAACTGGCTTGGGTAGTAGCAAGAACTTCTTATTCAAGCCAATTAAATTGTGCGAACCCCAATACTCTACCGCCCTCTCCATCACCAATTATCGTGAATGCACAGAATCAGGCTATATCTGACCCCACACTTGCACCTATGTATCCAGGACCTTTTACAGATAATATTCAAGTTTCTAAAAGAGGCGAAAGAGCAGACTGTGTTCACTTTACGGGTAAAGGATTGGACGATGTAGCCAATGCTTGGATTAAGGCTTTGACGGAAGATAACAAAAACTTTTTTGAAACCGTAGAACCTATTTTGGTAGATAATATTCCAACGGTATCATTAGAATGTGTATCTGCTGGGGTTTTAAAATTATCTTTACCAGAAGGATACGCCTCTTACAGTTGGTTTAATTCTTCTACTGGTACCGCTGTGCCAGGCAATACCAGAAGTGTTAATGTAGGTAGTGGTACATATATTGCTCGTGTTACTCGTAGCAATGGAAATATAATTCAGATTCCACAGTTTACGGTAGTAGCAAACACGCCTCCAAAAGCCCCAATCGTTACGGCTTCGAGTGATGTAAATTTTTGTTTGGGAATGAGTGTAAAACTTCAAAGTACCACTGAAGTTGTAAATCCAATTTATGAATGGGCGAGTACCCCAATCATTAGTAACCTGCCCCGTACCAAAGATATTGACGCTTCTATTGAAGGTACTTATAAGTTAAGAGTAGTAGATAAAAATGATTGTGCTTCACCCTACTCAGTAGAAGTGAAATTGGTCGCAAAACCTCGTCCTGAAAAGCCATTAATAGCGACTTCTGGCAGTACAGAATTTTGTGAAGGACAGTCAATAATACTTACTTCTTCTAATGTAAATTCCGTTGGTTATAAATGGAGTAATGGCGAAACAACTCAAGCAATTACGGTTAAAAAAGCTGGAACGTATAATGTTCAGACGGTTGGATCAAATGCCTGTTTATCACTGAGTTCAACGGATAACATTAGCATAATTATTAATCCTTTACCTGCACCGCCCCAAATCAAGGCATTATCAGATACGGTTTTTTGTGATGGTGGAAGTGTAAAATTAGAATTGTCACGTGCCAATAACGATATTAGCCCTACATTTGGATGGGACAAAATTAGTGGGATTGTCAAAGGAGATTTTAATCCAAATAATACCATAAAGCCAAATATTGGTATCACTGGCACAGAATTAGTGCGAGGTTTTGTGATTGATGCTAACAACTGTAATTCCAAATTATCTAATGCCATTCAAGTAGTGAAGAAGGATAATCCATCGGTTTTGACGATTGTTCCAAAAAGCACCTATTCATTAGTGGCTCGTTCAGACAAGAAGGCAGAGCAATACGTTTGGAAATTGGATGGGAAAATTCAAACCTTGTTGGTGGATTCATTAATTAGACCAACTGATAATGGTAGTTATACTGTAATGGGCAAAAATGTATTTAAAGTAAAATCACTGTCGGGTACTTTGACCTGTCAATCAGCCGAAAGTGATAAATTTGAATTTAATCCCTACGATGCAAAAGGATTATCGGTATATCCCAATCCTTCAAATGGACGTTTCTATTTAGAGAGTCAGAATGAATTTAAAGATGCTACCATCAATATTTTCACCATTGATGGCAAATTGGTTTATGAAGGAAGCATAGATACTATAAAATTGCCAAAGGAATTAAACTTATCTTCATTGACCGAAGGAACGTATATCCTTCGTGTACAAACAAGCATCGGCAGTAAAATTTCAAAACTCATTCGTATTGAAAGATAGCATACGGTGAACGGTAAAGGGTGAACGGTACACGTGAAATATTAGTGAAAATTCTTTTACCGTTTACCCTTCACCGTTTACCGATATAATAACCACTAAAAATAATCAACCCAAAACAAAATGAAAAGGAAAACCCATAAAGTTTAATAATACATTGCATGACATCAAATATAAAAATATCATTTATCTCTATTCTAATTTGTATTAATTATCTATCCTTCGGTCAAATTAAGCTAACCTCTCCCCAAGAGCGTGCGGTTTATCAGCGAAATGGCTTTGGCTATTCGGCAGTTACCATTGCAGGCAATTATCAAAAACAGGTTGATAGGTTAGAATATCGTTTAGACCCCATTCAACCAGACCAAGGCGAAACTTTGGATTGGACACTCCTAAAAATACTTCCACTTAATGGCAATTTTAGTGTAATAGCCACCGTCAGACAAGGCTGGTACAAACTCACGGTCAGAGGAATTTTGAATGGGCAAGTGCTTCCTGATGTGGGTGTGGTGAATAAAATGGGCGTGGGTGAAGTTTTTATCATTGCTGGGCAGTCTAACGCACAGGGAATTGATAATATTGGGGGTATTGCAGCAGTAGATGATAGAGTAAATTGTTACAATAAAATTAATAGTAGAGAATTTGGAGGAACATTTAACATTACCCTTTCTGATTTTGCTAAACTTGATGGAAATAACCCTATCGCACCCAGAGGCGTGAATCCTTGGTGTTGGGGTAGATTAGGAGATTTATTGGCAAGTCGTTTAAAAGTACCCATTATGTTTTTTAATGTGGCATTAGAAGGGACAAAAAGTGAGGCTTGGGCAATAACTGCTAATGGCGGAGTAGCCCCAAACCCCTATACAGACCCTGTGCCATATCAAGGAAATTTACCTTATAAAAATCTCTCTGATGTATTGCATTATTTTGTTCCTCAATTAGGAGTAAGGTCAGTTTTGTGGTGTCAGGGCGAAGGAGATAATTATACTTTTAAAAAACTGGATATTAGTGCCAATACTTATAAAAATAACTTACTGACTGTTATCAAAAAAACACGTGAAGAAACTGGGAAAGATATTCCTTGGGTGGTAGCATTAACATCGGCATCACCCAGGAATTGTACACAATGCCCAGACGGTACTTATGCAGACCCCGACCCAAATATAATTGATGGTCAATTAGCAGCTATTAAAGACAGTCCACTCAATTTCCAAGGTCCTGCAACGGATGGAATACAAAATCCTGGCAGAAAAAGTGGTGTACATTTCAATGGTGCAGGGCTTTCTTTATTAGCGGATGCATGGAGTAATTCATTGAGTGATAATTTTTTCATTACTTCAAAGCCATTTATCCCTTTTGAAAATTCTGATGTTGCTTTTAATTGTGGTAATAATCAAGTAGAAGTAACGCTGCCAACTGGTAAAAATAACTATCAATGGTCAGATAATAGCCTAAATTTTGAAATTGGCATATTTTCTAATCAACAAAAAATAATACTAAGTGCCAATCCTACTAAGCAATATTACGCCCGTTATCGTGATGGCTTTGGTAACGTTACCCAAGTGCCAGCCATCAACTTTAAAGGTAGTAATGTGGCAGTGGCAAGCATTACCGCTACGGGTGCAACGGATTTTTGTGAGGGTAGACAAGTGTCATTAGTAGCTAACGATGCTACCATTTATGATTGGAGCAATGGCAGTAAAACCAAAGAAATAACCGTAACAACATCGGGAAGCTATTCTGTAAAAACGATTAATGACTTTGGTTGTCAGTCGGGCTTTTCAGCACCAACAGCGATAGTTTCTAAGCCAGTTCCTCCCAAACCCACTATTACGGCAAATAGTGCTACTACTTTTTGTGCTGATAGTAGTGTGATTTTACAATCATCTGAACAAGGTGCAACTACTTTTCTTTGGAGTAACGGCACAACTACCAAGAATTTAAGAGTCAACACTTCGGGAAATTTTACGGTGAAAGCCGTGAGTAATCAAGGCTGTGTTTCGCCTGAATCTAATGCGGTGGCGGTAACGGTAAATCCTTTGCCCGCTACACCCAGTATTGTACCCAATGGCTCTACAACCTTCTGTGCTGATACAAACGTAGTGCTAACTTCCTCAAATCAGGATGCAGTTGCGTATCGTTGGAGTACAGGCACAAATACCAGAAACATAACTATTAAAAATTCAGGTGATTATAGTGTAAAAACGGTAGATAAAAATGGCTGTGTATCTTTACAATCTTTGGCTACGAAGGTAAAAGTAAATGCCTTGCCGCCCGCACCAAGTATTTCAAGTGCAAAAGACACCGTTTTTTGTCAGGGCGAAAGTACCATTTTGCAATTGAACATTCAGAATGGAGCATTTCCAACCTTCGTGGCATTTCAAGATGGCAAAACAGCAAGGTATAATTTTCAAAATTTGAATGTTAATCAATCAGGTTTATTTAATGGTTTTCAGACGGATTTAAATAATTGCAAATCAGGATTTTCTCCTTCAATTTATGTGTCTGTGAAACCAGTGCCTGCTAAAGTAGATACTGTAGATATTATACGTTTAAGCCCTTATACAATTAGCATTAGAAATCCTAAAGCTAATACTTATGTTTGGCAACTGAATGGAGTAAATCGACCTGATTTTACGGGTACTACCATAAGATTTAGCGAAAGGGGCAACTTCAAAGTAACGGCTAAGAATATCTATAAAACCCTGTCTTATGGAGAGAAAGTTTGCACTTCGGAAGCGTCAATAGAGAAAACATTTGAATTATATGACGACAATGGCATATCTATTTATCCAAATCCAAGCAAAGGAAATTTCAGTATTGACTCCAAAATAGACTGGAAAAACTCGAATGTGGAGATATATAATCTGAGAGGAGAATTGATTCAAAGGGCGTTTGTAACCGTTTTTAATGACGTACAAAAATTAGATTTAACCAGCCTACCCGAAGGCGAATATATGTTAAGAATCAGAACGGATAATTTTTATACGATTACGAAGCGGATAATCATTAATAGGTAAGTTTTTAACTATGTGATAAGAAATATCACCATTATTTACCTTTTTACACCCTGAATTGCTGATTTATCTCATAATTCATATCTCATAATTCATCACTACCTCAAAAGGGTTCGGCTTTTTTCGTAAATTGCCGAACCTTTTTTAGTTTTAAGAAAAATCATGATATATACCCAAGAAAATATTACGGAATTCAACACAGAAAACCGTAAGAAATACCACGAAAATAAAAGGTTTTTTGACCGACTCAAAAATAAAAAAATCAAGAATTTAGACGAAGAGTTTCATCCTGTTCATGATAAAGTTTTTGATAAAATTGATTGTCTTAATTGTGGAAATTGCTGTAAAACCACCAGCCCAATTTTTACGGATATTGATATCGACCGAATCGCTAAACACCTCCGAATTCGCCCCGCAGAACTGGTAAAGCAACATTTACATTTGGATTCAGACCAAGATTATGTTTTAAATTCAACGCCGTGTACGTTTTTAGGATATGATAATTACTGTTCCATTTATGAATTTCGTCCAAAGGCCTGTCGTGAATATCCACATACCGACCGTAAGAATATTGCAGGAATTTTACCGCTAACTTTGGAGAATACTCAGGTCTGTCCAGGCGTTTTTGAAATTGTGGAACAATTGAAAAAAGCGGGATTAGGTGGAAAATATGATGATTCTGAAAAAGGATAATCGTTGTTCGACTTTCGATGTTCGATGTTCGGGTTCTAATAATAAGCTCAAACAATTTAATTTATTGTACTCACCAAATCCCGAACATCTAAAATCGAAACACGAACATTGAAACGAATTTGAGGTTTCGGAAATAAACCATTAATTTTGCAACATAACAATTGCCTTCATCTTCTCGCTCCGTGGTTGGTGTCTCCACCAAATACACGTGCGAAAGCAATGGTAGTTTGTATGCTTACGCAAGTGTGGTTGGTGAGGACACCAACCACGGGGCAAATTCAATTCGTTAATCAAAAATTAAACAATGGCAACCGAATATTTAGGCATTGATATTGGCGGAACAAACGTCAAAATGGGTATTGTAAATTCTGAAACAGGGCAAATTTCTAATTTTTATAGCCACGATAGTGTAAGTTGGCGTAAATCAGAACATTTTGAGGAGCGTTTGGGCGAGGCAATTGCCATCCAACTGATTGAACACAAGAATATTACCAAAGTAGGAATCGGTTTGCCAGGCATGATAAATTTAGCCCGTACCACACCCATCGAAATCACGGCGATTCCTGAATTGAACAACGTTCCGATGGTTGAAATTCTGAAAAAACGTTTTCCAAATGTTGATTTTTTCTTAGAAAATGATGCTAATGCTGCGGCTTTGGGAGAATTTTATTTCGGTGAAGAACGCATACAAGAAAGCTATATTTTTATAACTTTGGGAACAGGTGTAGGCGGTGCGGCTATTATCAACAAAAAAGTATTTACGGGTGGACGTGGAAACGCTATGGAACCTGGTCATACGCCTTCGGCAAATGGCAAAGTATTGGAGCGAAATATTGGTAAAAATGACCTCTTGGAGATGGCAGAGGCTATGCGAAAAGAATTTAAAGGTGATACCCAATTGCCTGATGATGAAACTATTAGCACAACAGGCTTAGTAGCGGCAGCCGCCGAAGGTGATGTTTTGGCTTTGCAGATTTTTGATAGAGTGGGTGAATTATTAGGCGAAAGTCTATGTCATTTGATAGCTATTTTAGACATTAACCATATATTAGTGGGTGGTGGGCTTTCAGCATCATTTGATTATATTTTGCCTGCCATGAAACGTACATTTACCTTTTGGCTTACCAAATATCACGCCGACGGATTAAACATCACGAAGGCAACATTGGGCAATGATGCAGGACTTTTAGGAGCAGCCTCTCTTTGTTTTTAGTAAAATTCTTAGAAAAATTAACACAAATCTTTTCATAGTAATACGGATGTAAAAAAATGTTTGATGATCTAATAATTATCATCATCTTTGCACCGTTTTTCTAATCAAAATTCAATCTAAAATGGCAGATATTGCAGAAAAAGTAAAGAGTATCATCGTTGAGAAATTAGGCGTTGATGCAGCAGAAGTTACTCCAGAGGCTTCATTCACAAACGATTTGGGTGCAGACTCATTAGATACAGTAGAATTAATCATGGAATTTGAAAAAGAATTCAATGTGTCGATTCCAGATGATCAGGCTGAAAATATCCAAACTGTTGGACAGGCTATCACATATCTTGAAGAAAACGGTAAGTAATTCAAACTTCTCTATGTGCTAATTTGTGAGTAAAATTATATTTCCCTCAAAAAGAATTGTAATTTTATATCAGATTAGCACATTTTTAATTTTTGGCACTATTAAAAAATCCCCATGAAGAGCTTTAAAAGAGTAGTCGTTACGGGCATTGGAGCCTTGACTCCCATCGGAAATACCGCTCCTGAATATTGGGAAGGGTTAAAAAATGGCGTAAGTGGTTGTGATTTTATCACAAAATTTGACGCTGAAAAATTCCGTACACGCATCGCTTGCGAATTAAAAAACTTTGATGTTACGCAATTTATTCCTCGTCAAGATGCCCGTAAAATGGACCAATTCACGCAGTATGGCGTAGTTGCGTCTGACGAAGCCATCAAGGATTCGGGACTTGACCTTGAAGTAATTGATAAAAATAAAGTCGGTGTAATTTGGGGTTCGGGCATTGGTGGTCTAAAAACCTTTGAAGAAGAAATGATTTACTTCGGTAAAGGCGATGGTACACCCAAAATCAATCCTTTCTTTATTCCCAAAATGATTGCCGATTCAGTTTCGGGAAATATCTCGATTCGGAATGGTTTTCGTGGACCAAACTACGTAACGGTATCAGCCTGTTCATCGGCCAACAATGCCATGATTGATGCCTTTAACTACATTCGTTTGGGCAGAATCAATATCTGCGTAACGGGTGGTTCAGAAGCCGCCGTAACAATTGCCAGTGTGGGTGGATTTACTGCCATGCGTGCCATGTCCGAGCGTAATGACGACCCTAAAACGGCTTCACGCCCTTACGACAAAGACCGTGATGGTTTTGTGGTAGGTGAAGGTGCAGGAGCATTGATTCTGGAAGAATACGAACATGCCAAAGCCCGTGGAGCAAAAATATATGCAGAGTTAATCGGAGGAGGTTTTTCTTCGGATGCTTATCATATCACTGCCCCACATCCAGACGGTTACGGTGCGTTGCTTTCGATGCAAGATGCTTTGGACGACGCTGGTATTAAACCAGAAGAAGTAGATTACATCAATACTCACGGAACTTCAACGCCTTTGGGAGACCCACAGGAATTGAAAGCCATCGTGGATTGTTTTGGCGACCATGCCTACAAAATGAATATCAGTTCAACAAAGTCAATGACGGGGCATTTGTTAGGTGGTGCGGGTGCGGTAGAAGCAGTGGCGTGTATTTTGGCAATGCAACATGGTATTGTGCCACCAACCATCAACCATTTCACCGAAGACCCAGAGGTGGACAATAAATTAAATTTGACCCTCAACAAAGCCCAAGAACGTGAAATAAACGTGGCTCTAAGCAACGGTTTCGGTTTCGGAGGACATAATGCAACTGTAATTTTTAGAAAAATATAAAAACAGTTATCAGTAAACAGTTTTTATTGAATAATTATAATTGAATATTTGTCATTGAATATTTGTCAATCCATTTTTTCATCAAATAGATGATTTAGTAAATATTGACTATTAATCATAGATGTTTGTTTCATCAATTGTTTTCAATAATCTAATGGAATTGTTTATTGATAACTGATAATTGTTCACTGTTAACTGTTCACTGACCAATATGCTTTCACCAATACTTGATTTTTTTTCCAGCGACCCCAAAGACAAAAAGCTGAAAAATGCCATCGAACATATTATAGGCGAAAATCCGTCTAATCTCAATCTGTATCGTTTGGCTTTCATGCACTCTTCAGTAGCAAAAGAGACGGTCTCAAAGGAATACAGGGAATCAAATGAACGCCTTGAATTTTTGGGTGATTCAGTTTTGGGTATGGTTACGGCAGAATATTTATTCAAAAAATTCCCTTTCAAAGACGAAGGATTTTTGACCGAAATCCGTTCGAGAATGGTGAGCCGTGAGTCATTGAATGTGGTTGCCAGAAAGATGGGACTGGATAAATTAGTGGAATATGATGGAAACCGCAAAACCGTTCTCGCCCGTACTTCCATGTATGGTGATGCCTTCGAGGCATTGATGGGAGCAATTTATATGGACAAAGGTTTCCGTTTCACCAGAACCTTTATCATCAAAAAAGTATTGACTCAACACTTTGATATTGATACCGTTGTTTCTAACAATCCTAATTTTAAATCTATCGTCATTGAATGGGCTCAGCGTGAGGGCAAGCCTATTCGTTTTGATATTGTGGAAGAAGGAGCAAAGCACAATAAAGAATTTACGGCAACGATTTTTGTAGCCGATGAAGCCTTTTCAGTAGGACAAGGTTATTCCAAAAAGAAAGCCGAACAAACGGCAGCCATGAAGGCTTGTGAGAAGTTGGAGATTAGTTAAGAAATAATTATTGAGTTGTAGAATAGCTTTATGACTTGATAGAAATTATATTTATTTAGTTTCAAAAACACTTTCTACTTGATAACAAGCTGAAAGTGTTTTTTTTTGAAAAGAATATAAATTTGAACTCTTCAAAATGTTTGGTTTAGTTTTTGCGTTCTACTTAAAGAATTAACGTAATTTTGACCCATCCCCATTTTAATAATAATATTAAACCTTAGTAAGCAAGCATGAAGTTAGATTTGTCGGCAATCGAAAAATACGGGCAGCAATACGCTGCGAAAGTATGTGATGATTTTTTTAATAGAACAGCTACTATAAATGGTCAGCAAATTTTGAAGTTGAGCAACGTAGCTCAGGTGAATATGTTTGTGGTGGGTGACCTTTTTGAGCGTTGGAAGGCTGATACGGAAACATTCAAAAGCCCATTCTTTAATTTTGAACATGAGGATGTAAAAGCTGCTTTAAAAACTTTTATGAATACGGCTTCACAGCATATTATGGTGAAGCGTGAGGAATTTGAGCCGATGTTATCGAAGGCAGTGAATAAAACTTTGGTGCTTTTATTAGACCCCAGTAAGCATTTTGATGATTATGTGAGAGATTCGCCTGATTTTATGTTTACCAAAGACCGTTTGGCTCAGTTGGCAAAATATACTAAAATCAACGGGCAAGTTGCCAAAGCCATGACCGATAAAATGGCGGAGGAAGACAAGGTTTATGTAACAACGGCATTAGGTTGGTTGAGTGAAATAGATGCAAAACATGATTTTGAAAATCCTGATAAATATTTAGAAATGCTTTCGGCAACGGTGCCTTTGCAGAAGGATAATTTTATAAAATCAACGGCAAAAAAGGTAGTTGAAGATAATTCAGCTATGAAAATGCAACAATCATTTTTCGACATTGACCCTGATGACGAGGAAATGGATGATGAAGATGCACCACTACCGACTGTTGCTCAAGTGCAAGCCAAATTTGAAGCAGAAGGACCAGTAGCAAACATAAAATTACCTGGCTTAGACCGCCTAAATGATACTTTTACGGATGATTTGCCCACGGTGAATGATTTGTTGAGGAAAGAAATAATTGGAACAGGAACACCGCTTTCAGACTTGGCTTTTAGTCGCCCAATCAAGAGCATAGTGGACGGAATAAGTCTCAACCAAAAGTTTGTTTTTATTGGAAGATTATTTGATGGAGACATCAATTCTTATAATAAAGCGGTTGAAGAATTAGATAATTGCCTCAGCTTCCCAGAAGCTAAAAACTTGATGAACAAGTCATTAGCCCCTAAATATAACTGGATAATGGCAGCCGAAGAAGCCAATGATTTCTTGGAAGTGGTGGGACGTAAATTTCAGGTTTAATTACCACATAGAGAGGTTAGGAAAGATGGTTTAAGTAAAATAAGAAAGAATTTATAGTTTGAAATTATGTTAAAATACGTAATTTAGAATCGTAATCAAAGTGATGAAGCCCATTTGAGAGAATGGGCTTTTTTTATAACCACAATTAACAAATTATCAGATGAAAAAAATTCTACTTTTCATTGTCTCCCTATGTACCTTCCAAACACTCGCCCAAGAGTATCCCCGCAAGGAAATTAATATTCGAAATTTTATTCAAGACGTTGTTGGCAATCCTGACGGAGGAGTAAACGAAGACCTTTTTGAATCGCTTTACCAAAATTATCTGAATCCTATTGATTTGAATAAGGTCAATCGAGAGCAATTGGCTTCGGTGTATGTACTTTCTGAAAAACAACTCAATTCTTTCTTTTTGTATCGCCAAATGGCGGGTAACTTGCTGTCTATCTATGAGTTACAGGCTATTCCAGATTTTGATTTAACGACCATCTATAAACTTGTTCCCTTTGTGGCGGTAAAACCAGATGGACTTTCATTCGGTACATTAACTGATGGATTTGGGGGGTCGAATCAATATCTATTGCTGCGCTATGCCCAAATTTTAGAAACCAAAAAAGGGTTTACTGACCCTACATCAAGTAGCAAAGTGCGTTATGAAGGCTCGCCGATGAAGTTATACGCCCGTTACAAAATGTTTTCTTCCAAAGATTTTAGCTTAGGCTTTACCTTTGAAAAAGATGAAGGCGAATCTCAATTGACTGATTTTAAGTCGTTTCACCTACAATTTCAAAATAAAGGGCATTGGAAAAATATTACCCTCGGCGACTATCAATTGCAATTGGGACAAGGGCTAATCTCTGCGGCAGGATTTTATATTGGCAAAGGTTCTGAAACGGTTTTGACAACCCGCAGAAATCAATTGGGGATTCGCCCGTATTCATCGGCTTTGGAAAACAATTTTTTCAGAGGTGCTGCTGCCACTTATCAATTAGGTAGATTTGACATCACAGGCTTTTATTCAAGGCTTTGGCGTGATGGAAATATTGTGATTGACAAGGCGACAAATTTGGAATATGCTTCGTCCCTACAAACTTCAGGATTGCATAGAACGGCTTCTGAAATTGCAGATAAAGGAAGTTTACTGGAAGAAGATATTGGTACGGATATTACTTTCAAAAACAAGGAAAATACGCTTCAAATAGGCTTTACGGCTTTGAAAACAAACTTTGACAAACCTATTCAGAAGGCAGATAAGGACTATAATCAGTATGAATTTGAGGGTACAAATAACCTTTTGACGGGGCTTCATTATAGCTATAATTTTCAAAACTTAAACTTCTTTGGGGAAGTAGCACGCTCTTCAAGTGGTGGGTTAGGCATGGTTTCGGGTGTATTGGGTAGTATGGGAAAACTGACAGATTTCTCCATTTTATTCAGAAAATATGACCGTGATTTTCATAGTTTTTATGCCAACGGTTTCTCCGAAAATTCAAGAGATATCAACGAAACAGGATTATATATGGGGGTAAAACACGCTTTGACCAGAAAATGGTCAATGGCAGCTTATGTTGACTATTTCCAATTTCCTTGGTATCGCTATTTAGTGGATAAACTGCCTACTTCAGGCTTTGATTATTTGGGGCGATTGACCTATCAGCCCAGTAAAACGTTGCAAGTTTTCTTGCAATTTAGGCAGGAAAATAAAGAAGAAAATACAAAAATAACGGAGATATATATTGATAAAGGAAAGGAGAAAACTCGTGATGTAACGGTAGTGAGAAATAGAAGTAGAAGGATTTTTATTGCCAACTTAGACTACAAAATTTCCAAAATTTGGAATATTCAAACTCGTGCATCTTATAGTACCTATCAATTTGATGGTCAGGAACTTACGCAAGGATTTGCCATTGCCCAAGATGTCAATGCCGACTTCGGAAGGCTCTCATTATCGAGCCGTTTAGCATTTTTCAAAACCGATGATTATGACAATCGGCAGTATTTTTATGAGCAAGATGTTCTGTACGCTTTTTCTTTTCCAGCGTATTATCAACACGGTATCAGGCATTATTTGATGGCTCAATATAAATTTACTCGCAACGTAGATGCGTGGGTGCGTTGGGCAAGAACCGATTTGTTTGACGGAGGGATTTTTAGCTCAGGTTTAGAGGAAATTCCCCTTTCGCATCGTTCGGAGGTAAAAGTGCAGATTAGACTGCATTTTTAAATTACCAATCCTTAACAATCCCTTAATGTTCTGTAAATCATCAGTTTAAAGTAAATGCTCAATTTTGTAAAGGAAATTAAACCGTCATAAAATGAGCAAATTCTTATTTGTAGTGCAAGGCGAAGGGCGTGGACACCTCACCCAAGCCATTTCTCTTTACGAAATATTAAATCAGGCAGGTCATCAAGTGGTATCGGTGATGGTGGGGATGGATGATGAACAAAATTTACCTTCATTTTTCAGAGAAAAAATTAAGGTAGAAATCAATACTTTCCCTGCTCCAAGTTTAGTGTATGGACAATCTAAGGCGGTTCGTGTTTGGGACACTATTTCTACCCATGCCAAAAAAATGGGCAAATATCGCAAAAGTGTTCAGTTTTTAGCCCAAAAAGTAGAACAACATCAGCCCGACGTAATTGTGAATTTCTACGATATGATTTGTGGTTTATATTCACAATTTTATCGCCCTCAAATTCCAGTAGTTTGCATTGGGCATCAATATTTATTGCTTCACCAAGAGTTTATTTCGTTGCCAGATAAGCAAGTTGACCGTTTTTTATTGAATATCAATACTCAACTTACCTCTTTGCGAGCCACTCGTAAATTGGCATTATCTTTCGTGCAAATGCCTGATGATAAGACAAATAGTATTGTGGTTACGCCTCCTTTATTGCGTAATGAAATCAAAAAACTCAACACTACCTCTAAACCATTTATTCTTGCCTACATCACTCACCACAAACTTAGTGAAGATATTATCAATTGGCATTGTAATCACAGAGACGTAGAAATTCATTGTTTTTGGAATAACCGTGAGTTTGTAGATGAGTGGGCTTTTAGTGAAAATTTAACTTTTCATCAGGTAAATTCAGAGAAATTTTTACGGATGATGCAAGAATGTTCAGGCTTGGTTTGTACGGCTGGTTTCGAGTCCGTTTGTGAGGCAATGTACCTGGGAAAACCCATTATGATGGTGCCCGTTCCCAACCATATCGAACAGCAAATCAATGCTTTGGATGGTGAAAGAGCAGGGGCTGGCATTGCTGATACCATTTTTGATTTGAGTCGTTTTATTGAATATTTACCTGTTCATCAAAATGTACAAGAGAATTTTCAGGCTTGGCAAGGGCAAACGGCTCAGATTTTTCTACAAAATTTAGAACAATTAGCTCAAAAAGAAATGGAGGTTTATACTTTCAAAAGAGGTAGAAATAACACTTTAAAATCTTGGTGGAGAGCTTGGAAAGGGGCTTTTTGAGTTTCAACGTTTTATAATAACAGAAAAGCCGAGACAATTATCTCGGCTTTTGCTTTATTACACCAATATGAAAATCCAGATGGACTATCTCTCTGCCGAGACAGACAGTAAATCTTTATCGGGAATTAAAAACTATATCTCAATCCCAACTGCATTTGCCATCTCGAAGCTAATTGATCCACTGAATAAGTAGCCGTTGGTTTCGTAAATGTATAAGTTGGGTCGGCAGAAGTTCCTGAATTTGAACGACTTAATCCTAAGCCAACTGTTGAATTGAAGGTATTTGAAGCGAAGTAGCTTCTACCCCAATCTGCATTTAACAAGTTGGTAAAATTGAAAATATCTAAGGTAATTTGAATTCCGTTTTTCTCTCCAACTTTGATGTTGTGCATTACTCTCACGTCCATTGTTGTATTCCAAGGGGTACGTCCAGTATTTCTTTCTGTAAAATCTCCCTTGCGAGTGCTTAAATAATCGTCAGCATTTACAAAACTGATAAAGTTGACGGCTTGTTGGGCGGCAGTTTCTGTAACTACACCCGCTGCATTTTTCTTATCTACAAAATACTTCGTTGCTTCGGCTTCATCCTTGAAGATATAAGCTAAACCAGCCGCTTGAGGCGTATTGGCAATAGTTGAGTTCACAAATCCCCACGTGAATGGAGCACCAGATTGTGCAGATAATACACCCGTGATGGTAGTTGAATGTGTATTTGACCACTTAATATTCTGCCCAATTGAGCCAATGATTCTGTTACGAATATCAAAATTAGAATACGATAATTTAGGGTCATTTGGCGTTAAAGATTGGTTCAACTGCCAGTTGGATTCCATCGAGTTACGAATTCCATTGGTTAAGTCATACGACTGTCCGTAGGTATAAGCCATGTTGAAATTCAAACCAAATGGGTAAGTCTTGCTGATTTGTGCTGTCAAACTATAGCGATAACCTTGGTCAGTGTTTGATAATTCGTAGGCATTTGAGAAACCAGTATTCAATTTCTGACCCGTTGCTCCACCCGATAAATAAATCGGCATTTGCTTTTGGGTATCGTAGCTAAAATATTTTACCGAATCCTTCAAGTTCACTTGTTGGAATTTTAAATCGCTCAATGTTTTGGTATAAATCCCTTCCAAAGTGATTTTATAGCCATTTTTTGTGGTATAATCTACAGCTAAACTACTTCTCCAAACCTGTGGCATTTTGAAATTATTAGACATTACATCCACTTGTGTTTGGTTGGCTTGTCCATTGTTCAAAGCATAATTTTTCGCTCCATCTTTCAACACATCACCTTTATTGGTTGTAAGTGCCGCACGGTTGTTAATATCAAATGCACCAAAACCAACGCCGTCATTATAGAAAGCATATCCCAACCAAGCAAAAGGAATTTTACCCGTAAATACACCCGTTCCTCCACGAATTACCAAAGATTTATCACCATTTACATCATAATTAAAACCTAATCTTGGCGATACTAAAACCTGTCCAAAAATGGTATTATTTACTTGACTTAATGGCGTTCCTGCAGTATAAGTTGTTCCAGCGTTTTTGTCGATACCTGTTGCGGCTGTTTTTGGACTCAACGTAGGTGAATCTGTACTGGCAAGGTCGAAACGAATACCTGGTGAAAGTTTTAATTTATCCGTTACCTGAATTTCGTCTTGGGCATACAAACTATATAAACCTACCGAGAATTTAGCATAAGGATTGTTAAAAAGATTATCACGAGTATTGTCCCCGAAAGCGTAAGAACCACGTACACGGTTTACTTTTCCTGCCAAAAACTCATCTAAATTTCTGTATGATATACGACCATTCCAAGAGTTTACAAATCCGTAATTGATGTTATAAATCTCATTGTGAGTTCCTACCAAAAACGTGTGTTTTCCTTTGAAAAACGTAACATTATCGGTGATTTCAATAGTCTTTTGTTTCATATTGAAAACAGTTGCCTCACGGTCATTTCCTAAGAAAATTGTTCCTCCGTTGTAAGCAATTTCAGTCTGTGGAAAACTTACACTATTGGCATTATTTCCTGCAATTGAACTACTGGTTGGCTCACGATAATCTTGAATATCTGAATAACCCAATACCAAACTGTTTGATACATTTCCAGACCCAAAACGGCTCTTCAACTCTGCTACGGTAGAATTTTGATTATTTACTTGCTTGAAATCCATACTTCCGAAACGGAAATTGGCAGCATCACGCTCTAAATTTGAGGCTTCGGACGTAACGTAATTGTTACGAATTGATAATTGATGTTTGTCAGAAATATTCCAGTCTAAACGATTGAAAAACTTATTACTTCTTGAATAAATACTGTAGTTATTAGTCTCACCAGGGTTAAAACCATAATTGGTTACCAAATAATTAGAAATTTTAGAAGCCGTTGCTGCATCAATCAATGAACCCACATCGCCTGCACCATAGAAAATTGGTTCGTTTCTGCGAGTAATTTCTTCATTAGTAAAGAAAAATAATTTGTTCTTTATCAAGGGTAAACCAATTCTGAAACCTGTTTGAAAATCTGAGTAATCGCTCGGAATTTTTGCTCCATCACCTGCATTATTAGGTCCTGTTATAGTAGCGTTTCTTCCAAAACCATATACCGAACCAGTAACCGTATTGGTACCAGTACGAGTAACAGCATTGATAGAACCACCCGTAAAGTTTCCGATTTTTACGTCATAAGGGGCAATATAAACTTGTACGTCTTGAATGGCATCCAAACTTACTGGATTGGTACGTGTGCTACTCCCTGGCATTCCCGAAGTACCACTCTGTCCACCCGATGAAGGGCTAAAACCGATGGCATCGTTATTAATACTGCCGTCTATTGTTACGTTATTATACCTGAAATTTGTTCCTGCAAAAGAGTTAGTTGAACTTCCCTGTGGGGTCATACGAGTCATATCCGTCAAGCTACGACTAAGCGTAGGAAGTGTTTTGATGGTTTGTTCGCCAATATTTGTGCCAGCCCCTAAACGAGTACCACCTTTGTCAGCTTTTACCACAACTTCGGTCAAGCTGGTATTTTCTTCACTAAGTTGAAAATCAAGATTAGAAGTTGTTCCCAAATTCAACATGATGTCTTCCTTATTTTGTGATTTATAACCTACTGAGGTTATCACAACTTTATAAGGTCCACCGGGGTTCATATTGGCAATGGTAAAATGTCCATCAGAACTGGTAGCTACACCGTATCTTGTACCCGTTGGTATGTGCGTAGCCACAACAGTTGCACCAGGAATTGCTCCATCTTTATCCTTAATACGTCCAGAAATAGACGATGTAGTGATTTGAGCCGATAAGGTTAAGGAAAAAAGAAAAAACAGAAGAGTTGATAATGTTAACTTAACAGAAAATGTCTTGTTCATGATTGGTATATTTTGTGAAAAATGGTCAAAACGAAGTATTATCGCTTTGACACCACAAAATTACCACTCCAATATTATCCAATTATTGCCACAGTATTATCCTTATGTTATGTAATTGTTAACAAAATGGGTATTCCATAACATACTTACACAGTTTAAAGATATTTTATAACAATGTAGAGATGTTCCATTTTTTGATTAGTAGTAATTACTCATCAAAATGATAGAATATTCCCAATGTAAATGTTGCTTTTTGAGAAAATTGGCGATACACCGTTCCATCATTTTGTTTCCATAAAAAAGCCTCGCCAGGTTCTGCTACTTGAAAATAAGTACCTTCGGCATGAATACTGAAACGGTCGCTGAGTTGATATTTTAAGCCTGCTCTAAGGGTTGCCAAATACGCAGGAGTAGTGTAAGTATCAGGAATTTCTTTCAAAGTATTGACCAATCCTCCCACGGGCGTAACCGTAAAAAAGTGCAAACCCGCTCCAAAACCAATGTACGGTTTCAACCGCCAATCAGTAGGATACCAATCAAAATCGAAAGTAAGAGGGACTTGAGTAATGGATACATTATTGGCTGAAGATTGTCCCATGAAGTGATTATTCATGATTCGTAAACCCAAGCCCATAGAGAAGTGTTCAGTAGGAAAATACTTGAAAGACAAGCCATTAGAAATGCCTATTTGTTCAGAAGCAATACCTTTATTGGCACTAATGGGCATCAAAACCCCACTCTGAAAACCAATGGCAAAATGACCAACCGTTTCTGTTTGAGCTGAAATAGTGGAAGAACTAATAAAAATTATGATTGATAAAATGGAAAGACTTCTAAGAAGCATACAGTTATGATTTAAGAATATATATTTTGCTAAATTAATGAAAATCAATGAAAGCATAAGCATTTAAGACTACGCAGATAATGGTGAATTATAAAATGAAATATCATTATTCTAATAATTCCTCCTATCTTTGCATCAGTTTATGGTGCTTTATGTTTGAAATCATTCAAATTTAATGCTTAATAGGGAAATCGGTAAAAGCCGATACTGTCCCCGCAACTGTAAGTTTTGTAAAGTTATTACCATTCTTCAATAACCACTGATTCTGATTGTGGATTGTGGATTTGTGATTGCGGAATTAAAAAATCCGAAATCGAAAATCGAAAATCCACAATCA
>JANPGQ010000360.1:0-3163 GCA_031423975.1 Cytophagales bacterium
AACATTCCGCCCAAAGAGCTATAAAATATTCCCCAGAAATTAACCATTTTACTTTTCTCTTGAGATGTTCCGAAAAAGGAAGTTTTCAAAACTTGATAGCCCGAAATGAGTCCTGCCAGGGCAGCACCAAAATAGATGGCATCATGTGGAGCAGAGAAAAGTCCGTCTCGCCCGATGGTCATGTGCCAAGAAATATCCCACAGAACGCCCAATATTACTAATGCCGAGCAAATAGACACAATATACAGATGAACAGGAATGCCTAAAAGGGCATTTTGGGTGGAAGATTTAGTTTCTTCGAGAGTTAAGGTCTGATTCATTTTCAATATATGATTTAGTGAATTGTGGTTTATGATTGGAGAAATGAATTGAAGTAATTTAATCAATACAAATCACCATTCATTAAATCACAACTCAGAAATAAAGTAGATGCAATTTATCAAAAAATCGTTGCATCATTTAGCTTTTGTGGATTGTTTTCCTAATCATTCTTAATAGTTTTGTAAAAAAATCGTTGTTCGATGTTCGTTGTTCGATGTTTGGGTTTTAATATCAAAATTCAGACTTGTTTTCCGAACATCGAACACCTAACATCAAACATCGAAATAAAAAATGGCAACTTGGTATTTAAGTAAAATAAAATTTCAGCGTGAAGACGAAGCGGGGTCTTTAAAATCAATTAGTGAGGCATATTTAGTAGATGCCGTTTCATACACCGAAGCAGAAGCAAGAACTTTTGAAATTGTTGCCAGCAATACGCCTGAATTTCAATTAGTTAATCTGGCTAAGATGAAATTGAGTGAGGTGTTTTTTGAAGAAAATGGTTCAGAAATTTGGTATAAAGCCAAGGTTCAATACATTTCTTTTGACGAAAAAACACAGAAGGAAAAAAAAGTGCCACACATGATGCTTATCAATGCCGAAAACCCAAAAGATGCTTATGAGGCGTTAGTGAAAAACTTAGGGAATTTGAATGATTACTTGATTACAGATATTAATCTCACCACTATTTTGGAAGTTTGTCCTTACGTTCCTGAAAATGAACTATTGAAAAAAGGTAATTTCAAGCCTTTGGCTGAGGTATTGGCTGTTCAAGAAACGGCTGAGGTATAATTTATCTGAATTTGGATTCGTCAGATTTATAGATTTATAGGATTAAATTCTACGGAAAATCCTTTAAATCTTCTAATCTGACTAATCCAAATTCAGAATAATTGGTACAGACCATTTTTCTTTTAATTCTTCAAAATCTATTAAATTATCTTCATTTTCACTTTCTAAATCTGCCAAAAGAACACTATTTTCTGTTCTTGTGTTAATGAATTCCATATATATCCTTCCATGTTGATATAAAATTTTTGTAAGTTAAATTTACAGAAATTTGTTCTTTAATCCAATATCCCAAATCCCATGTCAAACGAAGAAATTGTTGCCCTTCTTGAATTATCGGTGAAACTCCTTGAACTGCATGATGAAAATGAGTTCAAAATCAAAAACATGAGTTTTGCGGCTCGTGCCTTAGATAAAACTACGGAAGATTTATTGGCTCTTTCTGTCGAACAATTGGCTGGTTTGCCAAGCGTTGGTAAGAGTATTGCGGGTAAAATTGACGAAATCCGTAAGACAGGCACCACGCAGGAACTCACCGAACTACTTTCACGCACGCCCGAAGGATTGTTGGAAATGCTTCAAATAAAAGGCATTGGACCAAAAAAAGTACGGGCAATTTGGCAGGAATTGGGCATTTCCGATAATCGTGAATTGCTCTTGGCTTGCGAAAACGGGGAAGTAGCAAAACTCAAAGGATTTGGGGATAAAATTCAGGCAACTATCAAAGAATCAATTCTTTATGCTCAGTCGAATACGGGAAAATTGAGAATGGAGAAGGGCGAGGAATTAGCGCAAATTCTGTTTGATGAACTCGAAAAACACTTTGAGCAAGTGGAAATTGTGGGCGATGTGAGACGGAAAAATGAAGTAGTGGAATTGATACAATTGGTTGTGGCGAGCGATACTATTTCGGAAGCACAACAGAAAATCAATGGTATCGCTTTCTTGGAACAAGACGAAAAAGCATCTTCCCCTTTTGCATGGCGAGGGCGTTTTCAAGAGAAGGAAATACCCGTAGAAATACAAATTTGTTCTCCACAACAATTTGTCAATCAGGTATTTATCTATTCTTCGTCTCCCAATCATTTGGCAAATCATGGGATTTATAAAAGAGTAAAATCGCAAGTTTTTGAATCTGACGAAGCCATTTATTCAAGTCTAAATCTTCCTTATATTATTCCAGAAATGCGGGAAGGTAGAGATGAATTTGAGTGGATTAAAACACATAAAAATGAAGATTTAGTTACTTGGGATTCGCTCAAAGGCATTTTGCATAATCATTCCACTTATTCAGACGGCAAACATACCCTTGAAGCGATGGCGGATTATTGTCGAGAGTTGGGTTTTGAGTATTTAGGCATTGCCGACCATTCTAAAACTGCCTCGTATGCCAAAGGGCTTTCGGAAGAAAGAATTTGGGAACAACATACTGAAATTGAGAAACTTAATCAAAAATATGCTTCCATGACCGACCGCCGAAGCGTCGGTCGCCCTTTTAAGATTTTGAAGGGAATAGAATCGGATATTTTGGGTGATGGTTCATTGGATTATTCCGAAGATATTTTGAAGTCTTTTGATTATATCGTGGCTTCAATTCACCAAAATATCAAGATGAATCAGGAAAAAGCCATGTCTCGTTTGATTGGAGCAATCGAAAATCCATACACCACTATTTTAGGACATCCAACGGGTAGAATTCTCTTATCCAGAGCAGGTTATCCCATTGATTATCATAAGGTTATAGATGCTTGTGCGGCAAATGGCGTGGTAATTGAAATCAATGCCAGCCCCTATCGTTTGGATTTGGATTGGCGGTATATTCAGTATGCGATGGAGAAAAATGTGATGCTTTCTATCAACCCCGATGCCCATGAAAAAGACGGTTATTTTGATATGCACTACGGCGTAGCAAATGCCCGAAAAGGTGGCTTGACTGGTGCCATGACTTTTAATACGCTTGGTTTGGAGGAAATGGAGGCGTATTTGAAAGGTAAAAAATAATTTACCTCAAAAACGCTACATTCCGTTTCAAACCCTCAAATTTTGTCCGTTT
>JANPGQ010000361.1:0-5054 GCA_031423975.1 Cytophagales bacterium
CCGCAATGTAGCCCGACTTGTCGTCGATGGACGCCTCCAGGATGGAAGCGATGTGCGGATGCGAAAGGCGCCCGGCAAGCGAGGCCTCGTTCATGAACTGCTGGCGCACGACATCGCTCATGCCTTCGCGGCCGAAGAGGCCCGCATCGAGCACCTTGAGCGCGACCTCCGCGCCGGAGAAGTAGCAAAGGGTGAAATTACAGTTGCGGTTGATGAATCTTTTCAACAAATAATTGAGGCTGAAAAGGGTTCTTTTGAAAAGACATTTCCATATACAAAAATAAATTTGGTTTACAAACCCGAAGGCGAAGCAGTGGCGATGCTTTTGAATGATAAAGCCCGTTTGGCAGTAGTAGCTCGTGAATTGGACGAAAAAGAAAAGGCAATTTTTAAGCAAGATGATATTCGTTATAAAAGTTACAAATTTGCGGGAGATGGTATTGCTTTAATTACTAATAAGACCAATCGTGATACCTTGATTACAACAAATGAGTTGGAAGGTATTATGAAAGGAACAAAAAAGAATTGGTCGGGCAGAGATATTGTATTGGTTTTTGATGGTACGAGTTCGAGTAATCTTAGTTTTCTGTTAGATACTTTCAAAATTGATAGAAAACAAAAAGTGTCGTTCTTTGCAGCTAAGTCGAACAAAGATGTGATTGAATATGTAAAAACTCATACTAATGCAATGGGTGTAATTGGCGTAAATTGGATTAGTGATGGCGATGACCCCGCATCCTTGTCTTTTATAAGAAGCATCAATGTATTGTCAGTTGCCAATAAGGTAAATCCAACGATTGATGATTATTATCAGCCTTTTGGCTATAATTTGGCATTAAAAAAATACCCCTTGACTCGTCATATCAAATTGATTTTGAAAGAAGCACACATGGGTTTAGGAACAGGTTTTGTTAACTACATGACTTTGGAACAAGGACAGTTGATTGTTTTGAAAAACGGGTTAATTCCTTTAACTCAGCCTTTGCAGATAAGACCTGTGAAGATGAAATAGTTTTGAAGGATGTTAATTATTTGTTAAACCCGATGAAGGAATGTTACTATTAAATGGTCAAATCGTTATATAGTTATATTTTAGATAATTGATAATTTTTCTATAAATAGTACATTTCTAAGAAATATCAATAAATCTGAAAATAGAACTTAAAAACAGCGAATATTTGGGTTTTTATTACAATTTTTTAGATTAATTTTGTATTCTGTTAAAATTCAAAATATCTTAAACTATTGTAATCAGTGTAATAACTCATAATAAACAGAGAATTTACAAAAATTAAACAACTAAAAAAAAAGAAAATGAACGTAAAAATCAAATCTCTATTGGTGGCTGCAGGTTTGTTGTTTACTGGCGTGGTAAACGGGCAAACGGTTCAGCAAGGTTTGGCACAGTTGGATGGAGATCAACCGACGAAAGCGAAAGCGACAATGACAGCGGTAGTAGCGGCTTCGCCTACAGCTGAAAATTTATACTATTTGGGTTATGCCCAGTTGCGAACAGGCGATTTGGAAGCCGCCAAAGCAACTTTTGAAAAAGGATTGGCTGCCGAGCCAAAACAACCTTTGAATTCAGTAGGTTTAGCAACATTAATGTTGGCGAACAAAAATGTTGCAGGGGCAAAGGCGGCGTTTGACAAAATTTTGTTGGACACTAAAATGAAAAATGCAGATGTCGATTTTCGTATTGCTGAAGCATATACTTTATTTGAAGATGCCAATGACCCTGCGGAAGCAGTTCGTATCATTGATTTGATTACCGAGAAAACCAAAAAGCCTTTAACAGTGGATATGAACATTGTGAAAGGAGATGCATTTTTGATTAAAAATGATGGTGGTCCTGCGGCTACGGCTTATGAGCAGTCTATCTTGATTAATAAAACGGCTAAGGCTTACGTAAGACTTGGTGTGGTTTATTTAAGAGGTAAAAACTATCAGGAAACTATCAATTACTACGATAAAGCTAAAGAAGCTGATTCAACATTTGCTCCTTACTATAAACGTTTAGGTGAGTATTATATCATTTTTGGTAAATATAAACCAGCCGCAAGATTGTTCAGAACGTATGTAGAAAGAGCAGAAGCAACTCCTACGGTATTGTTAAATACAGCTCAATTGCTATTTTTAGCAAAGGATTATGAAGGTTCGATGGAATTTACAAAGAGAGCCGAAGCAGGTGGTGCTAAGGATGTTAGTGTTTACAGAATGAAAGGATATTCAGGAGTTGAATTGGGAAATCCTCAAATGGGTCTTGAAAATTTGGAGCAAATGGTTAAAGCTGGTGTTAAGCCTTATTACTTAGATAACGTTTATTTTGGTAGAGCGTATCAAGCCTTGAAGCAAGACTCATTAGCAATAGGTTATTACGAAAAAGCAGCTCCATTAGATACCTTAAACAACCATTACAATACAATTTATAGTATTTATAATGGACAGAAGAAATATGCTCTGGCAGTCCAATATGCTGAAAAGTCAATGGCTTGGAAGACTAACAAAAAACTACCACTTACCAGTACTGATTGGTATAATGCAGGAGTTGCACAGTATTACGTAACGGCTTATACCCCAAGAGAAGATACACTTGGAAGATATAATAAAGGTATGAAGGCGGATTCGATGTTAGCAAAAGCAATTGCTATTAATGATAAATTTGCTCCATTCTATTTGTATCGTGCCAGAGTAAATAACTACGTTGATTTTAACGGAACAAAGTGGTTGTCAGTTCCTCATTACGAGAAGTTTTTGGCAATAGTGGATATGGCAAAAGCTAATAAAGAGCAATTGTATGAGGCATATAAGTATTTAGCGGGTTATCACATTACCTCTACGAAGGATATGGTGAAAGCACAAGAGTACGTTGATAAGGCACTTGCTATCAAAGCTGACGACCCAGACGGATTGAAGGTGATGTTGAATCCTGCATTAGCAGTACCAGCAACGCCAGTAGTAGCTCCAAAAACGCCAACGCCAGTGCCAGCTCCAAAGGCTCCAAAGAAGTAATTTTTAAAAATTGTATAGTATAAAGCCCTGCCTTTTGGTGGGGCTTTTTTTGTGATTGGTGATTGGTGATTGATGATTACTCATTAGATTTGCAGTAAATTGTACTATTCACTCAAACAAAGAATATATGTACGCACTCATTACAGGAGCAAGTAAAGGCATAGGAAAGCAAATAGCTGTAGAATTGGCTAAGAAGAAATTTGATTTATTATTGATTGCAAGGTCGGCTTCGCAGTTGGAAGATGTGGCGAAAGAACTAAGGGCAAAATATGATGTGAAAGTAGATTTTTTGGCAACGGATTTATCAGCAAATAAGTCGGCTGAGACGGTTTTTTCTTGGGTAAATCAGAACAATTATCAGATATCGGTTTTAGTAAATAATGCAGGATACGGTTTGGCAGGGCTTTATGAAGGCACTACCTTGGAACAAAACCGTGATATGATGAACCTCAATATGATTACGCTTTCTGAAATGTGTCAGGTATTTTTGCCGATGCTGAAACGTAATTCACAGGCTTATATTTTGAATATTGCCAGTTCGACAGCGTATCAGGCTATTCCGAGAATGGCAATTTATGCGGCTACGAAGGTTTTTGTCTTGAATTTTTCGAGAGCCTTGAAATATGAATTGAAAGATACGCCCGTGTCGGTAACGTGTATAAGTCCAGGTAGTACGGACACCAATTTTAATGACCGTGCCGCCATTCCAGAAAAAGCACGTAGGGCAGCAGAAAAAGTTACCATGAGTCCAGAAGTAGTGGCTAAAATATCGGTTGATGCCATGTTTGCGGGAAAAACCGAAGTAATTCCTGGAGTTGTGAATAAATTAGGAGCATTTTTGGCATGGCTCGCTCCGAAGGCTATTAGTGAAAAAGTCGCAGCGGGAATTTATGAGTAGATAAGTAGTAAATTCAAAAAAAAATAGTATTATTGTGTATTAAAATTATCATCAATAAAAACAAAAAGCATGAATAACTATTTACCTAAAATAAATCACAGAAAGCGGTTCGCCGCTTTTTTGTTTTTTAGCCTAATTGCATTTCAAATTAGCTTCGGACAAGTCCAAGACAGCTACTATTTACCCCAAAATGTTAGCTACGATGCTAAAATTCCCACACCCCAACAATATTTTGGCTATCAGGTCGGTGATTGGCATATTCAGCACGATGCGTTGGTGGGCTATTTCAAGAAGATTGCCGAACTCTCAAACCGTGTACAATTGACTGAATATGGGCGTACTTATGAAAACCGCCCCTTGTTGTTGATGACGATTTCTTCGCCTAAAAATTTAGCCAATATTGATAAAATAAAAGCGGAACATCATCAGTTAGTTGAACCCGATAAATCATCAAGTTTAGATACCAAAAATATGCCTATCGTGGTTTGGATGGGTTATTCAGTTCATGGTAATGAAGCCAGTGGGACGAATGCCTCGGTTTTGGCAGCATATTATTTGGCGGCGGCTCAGGGTGGAGAAATAGATTCTTTACTAAATGAAGCCGTTATTTTGATAGATCCACGAATAAATGCAGATGGTGGCGAGCGTTTTTCGAGTTGGGTGAATGCCAATAAAAGCATGAATTTGGTTTCTGATCCAAACAGCCGTGAACTCAACGAAATGTGGCCTGGCGGAAGATTTAATCACTACTGGTTTGATTTAAACCGTGATTGGCTCTATACCCAACACCCCGAAAGCAAGGGAAGAATCAAGAAACTTCATGAATGGAAACCCAATATCCTGACCGACCACCATGAGATGGGACCCAATTCAACCTTCTTTTTCCAACCTGGGATTCCTGCCCGTACCCATCCGCTTACACCCAAGAAAAATATTGAATTGACTGATAAAATCGGCACTTTTCATGCGGCTGCTTTGGATAAAATTGGCTCGCTGTATTTCACTCGTGAGGGCTATGATGATTTTTATTATGGCAAAGGCTCCACATTTCCAGACGTACAGGGTGCAGTCGGTATTTTGTTTGAACAAGCCAGTTCTCGTGGGCATTTGCAGGAAACTCAAAATGGCACAATGAGTTTTGCTT
>JANPGQ010000362.1:0-17113 GCA_031423975.1 Cytophagales bacterium
TTCTCTTACAATTTGGATTTGAATAGTCTTAATTTTCTTACTCAAAACCGAGCTAATCCAAGCAATCAAAGGACCCGTTATCAAGAACAAAGGCACAATCATCCAGTGAACTGTGAAGGCATAAACGGTAATGAAAATCAAAGCAATTGCCGACTGAAAAAGGATGTTGATTCCCACCGTAATGAGCTTCTCAACATCGGTACGCACCTTTTGTAGTTTGCCCAGTGTCTCACCCGAACGTTGGTCTTCAAAGGTTTCGTAGGGCAATTCCAAAGAATGACTGATACCGTCGGAATAGATTTGAGCACCCACTCTTTGCGTAACGGTATTGATGTAATAATCCTGAAAGTTTTTAGCAACACGGCTTACAAAAGCCACGCCAATTGAAGCCATCGTAAGGGGAACGATTGCTTTAATGAATTGGTCAAACGTATGAGTTTCAGCCCGATAAACGGTGGCAACGTCGTCAATGATTTTGCGAAAAATGTAGGGGTCAAGCAGGGAAAAAATCTGGTTGATAGCTGCCAAAGCCAATGCTCCGAAGACGGTGGTTTGGTATTTTTTGAGGTAACGGAAAAGTATTTTCATGGAAATTTCTAATGTGGATATTTCAGGGAATTGAACTTAGATAACCCCAATTGAAAAAGTTTAGTTTCCTGTTTGTGAGAAGTTTATGAAATGACAAATTTGAATTATTTTTACTTTTTACATTTTAATACGGTTTTAAACTCAATACAAAAAGCCCCCAATTCAATCGAATTGAGGGCTTTTGCAGTCTTAAATTCCAATGATATTATCTCCCTTTCGGCTTCATTGGAATCTTCGTTTTTTCTACTGGGTTTGCCCCGCCCACTGGCACAGGTAAGGTTGTAGTAGGCAACAAAAACAATTCTTCATCCACTTTCTGGACAACACTATCCTTTTTGAGCGTAGCAGAAGCTGTTTTTTGGTCTTCTTTTTTCATAGCGGCTCTTTGCGAAGGTACAATCGTCCAGGGGTAGGCTTTTTCCATCCATTTTTTTTCGATGGCTTTTCTGTCCACGTGTCCTTTGATGAATTTTTCGATACAAAGTGAGGCAATCGGAGCGGCATGAGCCCCGCCCGAACCAGCATTTTCTACAAAAACGGCAATAGCAATTTTAGGGTTTTCTCTCGGAGCAAACGCCATAAAAATGGAGTGGTTTTCGCCATATTTATTTTGCGAAGTTCCCGTTTTGCCACACATCTGAATATCACTCATCCGCCCATCGCCCGAAACCGTTCCGTTATTCACGGCGGCGGTCATGCCTGCAATCACGGTTTCAAAATGTCTTCTATCAATATCCACCGATAATTTTTCTTTATATTTTGGGTCGGTTTCGCCATTTTTCCCTACGCTTCTTACAAAATGTGGACGAATATACCAGCCTCTATTTGCCACAATAGCAACTACATTTGCCATTTTTAAAGGATTTACAATAATTTCACCTTCGCCAATACTATTACTGGCAATATTTGAAAACTTCCAACGCAAGGGTCCGCCATACATTTTATCATAAAAAGGAACGCTGGGTAATTTACCTTTTTTCTCATTCGGCAAATCAATATCCAATGACTGACCGATGCCAAATTTTGCTACCATATCATCCCATTTTTGTAGCCCAACGGCAGATTTTTTGAAGACATTTGGTTCACTATTATTGTAAATTATTCGCTTGTAAGTCTGATAAAAATAGGGATTACAAGAATATTGAATGGCTTTTTGAATATCACTCGCTACGGGGTGATTATGACTGCATTTAATGGGCGACCCACCATGCCCGAAGCCCGTATTAGGTGAAATTGCCCCCATCTGTAAAGCAACCAAAGCCTGAATAATTTTGAAAGTTGACCCTGGGCGATAATACGCACTCGGCGGACGGTTCAACAGCGGGTGCATCGGGTTGAGGTTGAGTTGCTGGAAATATTTGGAATATGTACGTCCAGATAGCAAACTTGGGTCGTAAGTGGGGGCGGAAACCATGGCTAAAATCTCGCCAGTTGAGGGTTCAATTGCCACTACACTTCCCACTTTATGTTGCATCAAACTGTCGGCGTAAGCCTGCAAATTAATGTCTATGGAAGTCATCAGATTTTCTCCCGCAATGGGTTGTTTATCCATCTCACCGTTCTTGAAAGCCCCTTTTTCAACGCCACGGCTATTTACCATCATGTATTTTATGCCTCTTTCTCCCCGCAATTTATCTTCGTAAAAACGTTCCAAACCCGTTACGCCCACGTAGTCGCCTTGACGGTAATAATCATCGCCACCGTCTTCCATTTTTTGTAAACGTTCGGGACTGATTTCACCCACGTAACCCAGGGCATTCGCCATGCCTTTTATGTCATACGTCCGCAAGGCACTTACTTGAAATTCAAATCCAGGGTAGTCCACCATCGCATCTTGCACACGGGCATAATCCTGTCGAGAGAGTTGTCTGAGCATCAAAGACGGACGTACAGGCGAGTAAATCCGAGCCAAATGCGTAAGGCTGTCAAAGGCAGAACGAGTAATATCGAACATTTGGCAGAAGCGTAAAGTATCCGCCACCCGTGCTTTTTTGGGCGTAACATACAGGTCATAAACCACTGTATTACTGACAATTAGCTTTTTGTTACGGTCATAAACCAAACCTCTAAAAGGGGTTTGCACCAACTCCCGAATGGCATTATTGGCAGCATCAAGTTTATAAGTTTCGTCAATAACTTGCAAGTAAAATAATCTGCCAACATATATCAACGCTATCAGAATAAAAAATCCTTGAATAAGTCTTTTTCTAATTTCTTCCATTTTTTTTTAATGGTGATTTGGTGAATTGTGAGTTAGTGATTTTATTGTCAAAACTCTTTTATTAATGCTTTGGCTAAATAATCTTGGCGGTCAACTATTTTTGTAATAATTCCTTTCTTATTTATGATAAAATGAGTTGGATAAGATGACACTTTTAGCTGTTTTTTCATATAGTCTTCTTTGACAGCTACAACAGCATAATCAAATACTTTTTTGTTCAAAAATTCTTTTAATTGTGCTTCTGAGTCATCCGCTAAACTTACAAATAATATATCTTTCCGATTTTTGTATTTAGCAACCATCTGATTAAGTGCTGGCATTTCTGCAACGCATGAAGCACAATGAATAAACCAACATTTCAGAACAATCGTTTTACCTTTTGTATTTTCATTGGTGTAAACTTTCCCTTTCAAATCCGTAAAATTGAATTTGGGATTTTTCGTACCTTCTCTTTTAAAACGTTCATATTCTGTTTGTCCTAATTGCATTATCCCCGATTTAATATCAGCATTATCAGAAGGCTTTAACTTATAAAGTTTATATACTTTTGGCACTTCATCAGAATTTACCGACCAAGGAATATAGTTACCTGTTGATAACGATTTTAAAAATATCTCCTTTGAAATAACCTTCGATTCTGAACTAATAGCCTTGAAATCAGACGATAAGTTTATAAAATTATAGGTATAATTCCACCAATTTTGAAAATCTTTAAGCAATATTTTTGGCTCTACTTTGGGGCTATCATTTTTTGAGCTTTTGGCAAAAGCATTAACATTTATTAATACAAAAAAGGTGAAAAATAAAGTTTTCATAATTTTCTTTTGATGTTTGATTCCTCCTAATTTTCCCGATAATAATTAATGAAATCGGTAGTAGAAACACCCGTAAAACCAACTTGTCGAAGCAAAGTTACTAATTGCCCACGGTGAAAAGTTGAATGATTGAAAGTATGAGCTAAAGCCTTATAACGTTCCATATAGAAAGGCGTTCCATCACGAGTGGAGAAGGCAAATTTTTCTGCCAATTCTTCTTCGGAAGTATCAAAAATATACTGTCTCAAATTTTTAGAAGTTATCTTCCAAGTTTCCAACATCATGGCTCGGTCTCCTTCAAAAGTTATCCCTAACCATTCTGAAACGTTATTGACTAAACGTTGATGCCAAATTTGTTCCGCCGCCACAATGTGCAAAGTGGTTTCATGAATGTTTTTAAAACTGCCTACCAAAGGTTGTTCAAATTGTTCCAAACTGATTTGTGAAAGCCAATCTATGAGCTTATCATTTGCCCAAATGTTATAATCAGCTAATGCTAAAAGGTATGTTTTAGTCATGGTGAATCTATCGTAATAACGTAAAAATCAAGGCAATAATTGCAGGCATGGCTTGAGTAATAAAAATGGATTTTTGAGCCGTCAATGCCCCGTAAATCCCTGCCACAATAACACAGCTCAAGAAAAAGTAGGCGACATTAGCACTCCAAACGGAGTCCATAATCAATAAAGACCAAACCAAACCCGCCCCCAAAAAACCATTATAAAGCCCTTGATTAGCGGCAAGTGCCTTGGTTGGCACAAATAACTCTTTGGGAAAACCTCTGAATATTTTTGGTCCTTTGGTAGTCCAAGCAAACATTTCGATATACAAAATATAAAAGGCTTCAAGAGCCACTAAGCCAATAAGGATTTCTGAGATTAGTTTCATGGTTGGGGATTTGGGGTTTATTATGGATGGAAAATTTTAATTTATCTAAATCTTAAACGCCAAAAACTAATCCTTCGGAATCCCCTTAATAAACAAATACATACCCGCAAAGATAAAAAACAGCGAACAACCAACGGTAAACCACGGGGTTTGCATCATGAATTTTTCATCAAGCCAACGTCCTAAAAATACGCCTGCTGCTATCGTTACCAGCATCTGCATTCCCGCACCTGCGTAACGCATATATTTGTTGGGGGATTTATTTTCTTCCATATTACAAAAATAAGCCTTTGCAACCACATAGGTACATTAGAAAGCATAGTTTTTTAAGATAAAACAAATATTTTCAACCAAGAATATTGCTTAATTTCAATTCTTATTCCTTTGGCATGGAAACTGATACTATTTTTGTGTAAAGTTGCGTTTTATATTGACGGTCGATTTTTGGCTATTAGCTTTCGGTTATCCACCGTTTACTTTGTATATTCCTGCTTTTACCACTCAGTGCCTCTTTTTGATAAAATGAATAAAAAATACTCTCTATACATTGTCCTGCTTGGCGGCATCTTTTTTGGGTGTTCGCAGTATAGCTCTTCGCCTTTAAGCGTTGGTTTTCATAACGTCAATGCCAAATATAATGCTCTTTTTCAAGCCAATATTAAGATGTTGGAGGCTCAAAAAGCTCTCTTTCAGGCTCATAAGGACAATTATTCGCAACCGTTGCCTATTTTGATACCCATAGATTCCAATTCGGCGGGTGCAGTAAATGAGCAACTAACTGCCATTATCAAAAAGGCTTCGTTGGTAGTGGAACGCCATCAAAATTCTAAGTGGTTGGATGATGCCTATGTGCTTATTGGACAGGCTCGTTTGCTGAAAGGTGATTATAAAAATGCCATCGAAACCTTCAAATTCGTAAATACTACCGCCACCAGCGACAAAGCTCGGGATGCTGCCCTCGTGGGTCTGATGCGAGCATATACCGAACAAGGCGAATACCAAACTGCCCTTCGAGTAGCTGAATTACTGAGCGAAGAAGATTTGAACGATGCCAATACCCGTGATTTTTATTTGACCAAAGCCTACCTTCATCAACTGAAAGAAGAGTACGAAACTTCCGTTGCCATTTTGGAAGAAGCCCTGCCATACATGAAGAAAAATGAGCAGAAAGCTCGTGTCCTCTACGCTACGGGGCAAATGTATGAGGCATTAGAAAAGAAAAATGAGGCTTCTGAAATGTATTTGGCAGTCAATAAAAATCGCCCTTCTTATGATTTAGGTTTCTATGCCAAACTCAACAATGCCTTAGTTTTGGGTGAAACTAATGGTTTTGAACGGTTATTGAAAGATTCTAAAAATAAAGATTTGCAGGACAAAATCTATGAAGCCATGTCGATGGTGGAGATGCGGAAAGGGAATTCAAAGGACGGTGTAAAACTCTTGCAAGCCTCCGCCCGAAGTAGCCAAAATACCAAGCAATTGCCCTTTACTTATCTAAAATTGGCAGATTTGTATTACAATAAAATGGGAAATTACGAATTAGCAGCGGCTTATTACGACAGTACGGCTGCGCTATTATCGCCACAAGATGCTAATTATAAGCGAGTTATCGAAAAACAGCGTTCTTTGGGTGATTACGTAAAACAGTACGTAATCATAAAAACCGAAGATTCTTTGCAACGTTTAGCCAAAATGAATCCTGCCCAATTGGATAAAGTTTTAGAGAAAGTAGTGATGGATAAAATGGCGAAAGAAGCGGCAGATTTACAAAAAGCCCAAGAGGTAGTAAATCGTGGTTTACAACAACAAGGTAAAACCAATGGTGATGCCTTTACTGATGCTACAAAATCATCTTGGTATTTCACCAATCCCGTAGCCTCGGCACAAGGGAAAACAGCCTTTATTGCCACTTGGGGAACACGACCTTTGGAAGATAACTGGCGGAGAAGCACGAAGGATAATGCCTTTTCAACATTCGCACAAACGCCTGCGAATCAGGCAAATACCAACAATCAGAACGTTCCGTATTTGGGAGTAAATCAACCAAGTGCTACTGGAATTAAGGCAGATGTAGCAGAATTAAAAACCCACATTCCTTTCTCGCCCGAAGCATTTACAGCATCTATGAAACGCAAGGAAGATGCCAGTTTTGAGTTGGGGAAAGTCTATAAATTCAAACTAAATGAACCTCGTAATGCGGTGATAACTTTTGAGAAATTCTTAACAGATTTTCCCAAATCTACCCACGAACCAGAGGCTTTATACTTGCTAACTATATTGAATGAAGACAATCCTGCGGGCAAGGCAGTGTATCAAAAACGATTGATGAAAGATTATGAAGATTCGTTCTTTGCTCGACAATTGAACAGAACTTCTACTGAAATATTGAGCAATGGAAAGGAGTCCGAAGCCCAAAAATTATACGCCGAGGCTTATAGTTATTATACCGCAAACAACTTTACGGATGCTCTAAGTTTTGTAGATACAGGCTTGAAACAATATCCAAATAGCCAGATTGAAGACAAGTTCGTTTTCTTGAAAACAATGCTATTAGCCAAAACCCAAAATTTAGAAATTTATCAAAAAGCCTTAAAGAATTTTATTACGGATTATCCTAAGAGTCAATTACTTACGATGGCAAAGGAACGCTTGGCGGCGGCGGAGAAGAAGTAGGTATTTAGGGAATTGGTTATTGGAAAATTGGTTATTGGAAATATACTCGTATAAAGAAAGGGGTTAAAATCATAAACTGATTTTAACCCCTTTCTTTATCTCAAACCTTACTCCTATTTAATATCAATCGTCAATTTCACAATCGCTCTTCTGCCGATATTTGGCATATTTACGAAGGCTCTGTATTTTGAATCGAACAAATTAGTACACGTTAAATCTATTGCTATTCCGTTTTTTAGTTTATATCCTAAACCTGCATCCACTAAATTCTTTTCATTGGTAATTCCTGAAAATTGCCCCAAACTCGCAAAGAAAGCATCATCATGTTGGAATGACATATTTCCTCTGAAACCGTTATCTCCAAAGTAATTTACACCTAATCTGAATTTACTTTTTGGAACGTTCAAATAATAATTCAATCCTGAATCTGTTGCTTCTCCTAAATCCGATGCAGTAAATTCATTCTGACTCAAAGCCGAATAATTAAAGAAACCTGACCAGTTTTTATTGATTTCATAACTTAATCCTAAATCAACTCCATAATAAACTGAATTTCCATAAGTACGGTATCCAGCGGCACTATGAACTTGTCCATCCACAGGCACACCGTCTGTTTCAACCGCTCCGAAAATGGGTGAAAGTGGAGCAATTTGCTTAGCAAATGCCGTTCCTGCTGCACTATATGCCCCCGCAACTGCACCAGCCAACTGAGCTGCCGTAGCCGCTGCTGCTGCCTGCGATAAACCTTGAGCAACTAATGCTGCGGTGATTTGTGGTAATATGGTAGTCTGAACTGCCGTAGATAAATCAACTGCTATGTTCTGATTGGCATATCTAATGGTTGGGCTAATAGCGGTGAAATTACGGAAACCCGTTTCATGAACTCTATAAAAATCAGCCGATACGGTGAGTTTTTTATTGAAAGTTCCCTTGTAACCAATCTCAAAAGTTTCGTTGGTTTGAAGAATTGCCGCAGGAGCATTAATCGGTTGCAAAGGCTGTCCCGTAAAAAGGTTATAAGGCTGAAACTGACCAGAATATCCTTTGGGTGTATTGGCAGGGTTAGTTAATAATGCCGCAATCAAACCATACGTTGAGGCTGGCAATGCCGCTTGAAGTCCTTGCAAAACTGCGGCAGTAACGGCTCCATAAGGTATTGCTAATGGTAAACCTGGTGTTCCGAAAGGCAAATCAGGAAAACCTGGGGCGGTCAAGTCAATCATTGGTGTTGCCGAGAAGTTTTGTGCAGTTTTGTTACCTCTCAACCATACATCAAACAAACCTGGTACGGGTGTTGAAACGGGAAAGTCAATATTCAATTCCAATGCCGATGGCGGTGAGCTTGAATTGTTATACGAAGCTCTGAAAGTATGGTTTGGAGTAGCCTTGTACACAAAAGCTATTCTTGGCGAAAAAGCACTCGTTTTTATGAAATTGAATTGGTCAAATCTGGTTGCCAAAACCATATCAATCTTGTTTGTTAAGCCAAATTTACCTTGGGCATACGCACCGTACATCGTAAAATCATCGTCATTTTCATTTCTACCATACACCAATCCGTTGGTATTGCTGGCGGCATTTCGATAGTCAGAACCCACAGTAATATCGGCATTTAAGAATTTTGGTAAAGCAAAATTATACTGAACTTGCCCTTCCAATTGTTTACGCCCTAATGAACTATTACTACCTGTTTGGTATAAAAACGTTGGATTATCCTTTCCTCCTCCGTCATTATCTACGTAAAATACTTGAGCAAAAAAGCCTTTTTTCTGAAATCTCAATTGTGTCCAATATTCTTTTGATTGAGATAATCCTTCCCCTTGTGAATTGTAAAAAACTGCCGAAGAACGATTGTAACCACCTGATAATAAGATTTTTGTACCTTGTGAAGGTCTAAATTCAAAAGTAGTATTAATAGAATTATTCCACCAATAATTCTGCATCATATTACCATCGCCATCTGGATCCAATTGGGCTTTGGTCAATAAAGTTTCTGCGGGCTTAGTTACATCCACTACGCCATTTGTGAGGGCAGGATTAATGACTGATGTTTTGAATTTAGCTATTTGTTTGGCATCGTCAGGGTCGCTGGCATTAAGCGTAAATTCATCCCCTTTTTTATAATGAGCATTTATTTTGAACCCAAATTTCTTGTCTTTGCTGGCATAAGCATGACGAATTGAGCCACCAAAAGTATTCAATTGTCCACCAATCAATTCAATAGAAGTTCCAGGACTATCAATGGCACTTTTTGTAATAAAATGTACAACTCCTGCCGTTACACCTGGTCCGTAAAGTGCTGAACCTGGACCTCTCACTACTTCAATTCTGGATAAATCAAGCGAATTTAAACCCACCGCATCCGACTGGAAAGTGCCAATCCCTGGTCCTACTAAACTTCTATAATCCATGATTGGGAAAACACCCGTTCCAAAAAGACCCGCCGAACCTCTCATCTCAATGTTCATACGAGCAGCCGATTGTTGCTGAATTTGTACCCCAGGCACATTTATCAACTCCCGCACAGGATCAATTGCCGAAGAACCTAACATTTTTTTCGCTGAGATTATTGATACAGAGGCAGGAGCATCTTGCACTTTTTCAGCCCGTCTTGAAGCCGAGACTACTACCTCTTCAAGCGATAAATTACCTTCCACTAATGCCACTGACAAATTGGTATTTGCTTTGGTAATATCAAAGGTCTGCGAGTTGTAACCTACAAAACTTACCAATACTTTAAATGGAGGTTTTTTGCTGGTCTCTAGTCTGAACTGCCCATCGGCAGTGGTCAAAGTACCTTCATTTGTACCTTGAATGGCAACGTTTGCTCCATTAACGGATGTGTTGTTTTTACCATCCGTAATTTTACCAGAAACAATTGTTTGGGCAAATGTTGAAAATGACATTAATGAGGCGAGAAGAAAATATAAACCTCTCAGATTTTTGGGAAATTTTAGCATGACTTTTAATGGTTAAAAATGATTTGTGAATACTTAGCAAACGACAATTAAACTGTAATAAGTAAAATATTTCTTTAAATTATGATATAATGTTATGCAAACATACTAAATTGATACTTACAAATAGTAATAATTGTTCAAAAAATATTGTTATTTTTATATGAACTAATAAAATAGAATCGGCGTTTAGTAAAATCCCTTATGACAATTTTAGTATAATTGATCCGTTTTTAAGGTAATTTGGTTGAATTATCAATAAAAACTCTGATTCTCTTTTCTTAATGACCTGCGTTGTTTTTTTACAAAATGCCTTTGTTTGATTATAAATTTTTAAATTTGTAAGAGAGACAATTATTGATTTAGAATTCCGGATTTTCGATTACCGATTTTATTCCGTAAATAAATCCAAAATTTCAAATTTCAAATCCAAAAAAATCCTTACCATAATAAGCTATCAATGATTCAATTACAAAAAGGTAAATACCAATCACTTATCACAAAAATCTGGAAATGGTCTGGTGTTGGAGTGGTTGCTTTCTTGCTTTACATTTTCGCCGTACAATTCAATTTTTTGTGGCTTTTTGGGGGTATGCCCAGCCTTCAAGAGTTAGAAAATCCCAAGAGCCAACTTTCCTCTGTTTTGTATTCCGAAGATGGGATAGAATTGGGCAAATATTTCCGTGAAAACCGTTCTCCCGTTGAATATGAAGAGCTTTCGCCCAATCTAATTAAAGCCCTCATCGCTACGGAAGACGCTCGTTTTACGCAACATTCGGGGGTGGACTTACGCTCAACTTTTAGGGTTATTACGCACTTTGGTAGTGCGGGTGGCGGTAGTACGCTTTCACAACAATTAGCCAAAAACCTCTTTGACACTCGCCACAGTGCCGATGCTGACGACCCCGAAGAAAGTAAAAGTTATAAAGGGATTTTGGCAAGAATTCCCTTGGTCAGAACCGTTATTGCCAAAACAAAAGAATGGATTTTGGCAATTCGGTTGGAAAGCCGCTATACCAAACAAGAGATTTTGAAAATGTATCTCAATGAGGTAGAGTTTGGTAATAATGCCTACGGAATAAGAGTGGCTTGCAAGACGTATTTTGGCAAAGATGTCAATAATGTTACCGAAAAAGAAGCTGCCACCTTGATTGGAATGTTGCAAAACCCTTCGCTTTACGACCCCCGCCGTCATCCAGAAAAATGCCTTATTCGTAGAAATGTAGTGCTTGGGCAAATGAGTCAGTACGGGTATATCAGCCATGACGAATCCGTAGAATTGCAAGGAAAAGCCCTCGGATTGAATTTCAAAGTAGAAAATCAGAATACGGGCGATGCTCCTTATTTCAGAGAAGCTATCAAAAAGCAATTACAAAGTATCATTGCCGACATCAATTCTACCCGTGATGAAAGTGATAAATTGAGCCTTTATACGAGTGGATTACGCATTTACACCACCATAGATTCACGCATGCAGGACTATGCCCAAGAGTCATTACAAAACCACATGAGGGATGAGCAGAAGAAATTTTATGGTCATTGGAAAGGCAGAAATCCTTGGGTGGATGAACGGATGCACGAAATCAAAGGCTTTTTGAAGGATGCCATGAAACGGACTCAACGCTACAAAGCCTTGATGGAAGCTAATAACGGAGACGAAGATGCCGTTTGGAAAATCTTGAAAACACCCGTGAGAATGACCGTTTTTTCGTATCAGGGAGATAAAGATACAACCCTTTCACCTTTGGATTCGATGAATTATTATAAACGAATCCTCAATTGCGGTTTTATGGCAATGAATCCCAACGACGGACACGTGAAGGCTTGGGTGGGAGGAATTAACTTCAAATTCTTTAAATTTGACCACGTTCGCCAAAGTAAACGTCAGCCTGGTTCAACTTTCAAGCCTTTTGTATATGCCGCCGCCTTAGAAAACGAAGTGGCAAATCTTTGTGATAACGTGGTGGACGAACCCGTAACCTTTGGAATTGAGGATGGTGCCAATAAACCTTGGACTCCTCAAAACTCAGAAGGACATTATTCTTACGCCAGCATGAGTTTACGCCATGCTATGGGCTTATCAATAAACTCAATTTCTGCCAAATTAATGAAAAGTTTAGGACCACAAAAAGTGGCTGAATTTGCCAATCGGGCGGGAATAATTAGTACGTTAAATGCAGTGCCGTCTCTGTGCTTAGGAGCAAGTGAAGTATCTGTATATGAGCAAGTTGCGGCATATTGTACGTTTATGAATGAGGGTTATCGGATTGACCCAATCATGATTTTGAGGATAGAAGACAAAAACGGCAACGAACTAAAACGATTTGAAACCACCAGCAAACAAGTAATTTCGGCCCGCACGGCATATCAAATGACGTATATGTTGAAAGGAGCAATCCAAGAATCGGGCGGAACGGCACAGGGTTTGAACCGATATAATTGTGCCAAAGGAAACGACATTGGAGCTAAAACGGGAACTACTTCAAATTACTCAGACGGTTGGTTTATGGGCGTAACGCAAAACTTGGTAGCAGGTGTGTGGGTAGGTGGCGACGACCGCAGTATTCACTTCCGAAGCCTCGCTTTGGGACAAGGAGCAAAAATGGCAATGCCCGCTTACGGAATGTTTATGGACAAGGTATATGCCGACAAATCATTAGCCTTGGCAGGTTTCAAAAAAGAACCTTTCCGCAAACCAAAAGATGCAGATTTAGGTTGTAATACCACCACTATCATTACCGACTCAACCCAGATTATGCAAGCTCCGACTGCCAAGCCGAAGGAGGAGGAAGGGTTTTTGAAGTAGGGATATATGATAGTTTTAGAGATTCAATTATAAAACAACTTGCAAAATATTTCTGTAATGTGTAATATTACGCACAACGAATTTATCGAACTACGGTACCCTAAAAAGAAAGTTAATAAAGCTGTATTTCGACATTTTGTTGAATCTCCTTACGTCTCAATTGCCGTTTAAACTCTTTCAATAAACCTTGAAGATTATTAATGTTACAAAATCTAATCATCAAAAATTACGCTCTCATTGAGCATCTTGTATTGACTCCCGACCGTGCCTTGAACATTGTTACGGGTGAAACGGGTGCAGGTAAATCCATTATTTTGGGGGCGATTGGCTTACTTTTAGGCAATCGTGCAGATACTAAAACGCTGTATAATCCTGCTGAGAAGTGCATAATTGAAGGTGAATTTAATATTTCGGGCTATATTATCAAGAATATTTTTGAGGAAGAAGAATTGGATTATGAAGAACATTGCATCATCCGCCGAGAGATTTCTCCGCAGGGCAAAACTCGTGCTTTTGTGAACGATACGCCCGTGAATTTGGAGACACTTCGCAAGGTAACTTCGCAACTGATGGACGTACATTCTCAGCATGATAATTTACTCTTGGGGGCAAACGAATATCAATTACAGATTGTGGATACGTATGCTCAAAATAATGAAATTTTGGATAAATACAAAGTTGATTATCAATCATATAATATTGCAAATCAGGCTTATAAGCAATTAACGAATGAAGCCAAAGAAAGTAAAAAGGAGTTTGATTTTAATGCTTTTTTATTGGATGAATTGCAAAAAGTAAAGTTGAAAATTGGAGAATTAGAGGTGATGGAACAGGAGTTGAATAAACTCGAAAATGCGGAAGAAGTAAAATCTAAACTCACAGCAGCGGCATTGTACCTCAATGCTCCCGACCAATCAATTATTTCCTATTTGGGTGGGGCAGTAGCGAGTATGAACGTAATCAGTAGCTATGGGAACCAATATAATCAGTTAAAAGAACGCCTCCAAAGTTGTTTAATTGAACTAAAGGACGTAGCAGTAGAAGTAGAAAGTGAAGCGGAAGAGGTGGAATTGGATAATGAAAAAATCTCCACAATTCAGTTACGTTTAGATACCATTTATAACCTTTTGCAAAAACATCAAGTTAAAACTGACCGTGAATTGATGGACGTTCAGAAGGATTTGGAACAGAAAGTAAGCAAAGTATTGAACATGGATGAAGCCCTTGAAAAGGCAAAAACCCAAGTTGAGAAAACAGAAAAAACTTTATTGAAAAGTGGAGAAAGTTTATCAAAATTAAGAGTGTCGGTTCTGCCCATTATGGAAAAGCAGTTGGCAGATTTATTGAAAGATTTAGGAATGCCAAATGCCAGTTTGAAGATTGAAAATGAAAATATAAAACCCTCAAATTCAGGCACTAACATTATTAATTTATTGTTTTCTGCCAATAAAGGAATCAAACCGCAACCTATCAAAAATGTGGCTTCTGGTGGTGAATTTAGTCGTTTGATGTTGGCAATAAAATATATTTTAGCGAATAAAAGAGCTTTGCCAACCATTATTTTTGACGAAATTGATACGGGTATTTCAGGCGAAGTTTCGATAAAAGTGGGAAATATGATGCGTGAAATGTCTCGTAGCCATCAGTTAATTGCTATTACGCATTTGCACCAAATTGCCGCACAGGGTTCGGCACATTATTTTGTATATAAAGACAACTCGGCAGATAAAACAGTTAGTCGTATCAGGAAGTTAACCAATGAAGAACGAGTAATGGAAATTGCCCAAATGATTGGCGGACAGAATCCTTCGAGAGCCATCGTGGACAACGCCCGTGAGATTTTGAGTAAGCATTTAGTAGAAATGAATAATTATAAGTTGGATTTGTAAACAGAGAAGAGAGTTTAGATTTTAGAGAATATAAATTATGAAAAAAATATTAATACCAATTCTATTTTTTGCCTCAGTTACAGCTTGTGATAAAAAAGCTGACAATCAGAAAGTTATGATTGATGAGGTAATGGCAATTCACGATGAAGTAATGCCCAAAATGGACGAAATTATGTCCTTGAAAAGTAGCTTAGATTCGGTTTCCAAGGTATCGCCAGATTCAGTGAAAGCTCGTGAATTATTTTCCGCTTTGGAAGGTGCCGATACCAAAATGATGGATTGGATGGAGGAATATAATCCTGACCTTTTGAAGGGTAAATCAAATGAAGAAATCACTAAATATTATGCTGATGAAAAAGCTAAAATTTCAGGGGTAAAAGATTTGACTAACAAAAGTATTGAAGATGCGAAGGCGTTTTTGGGGAAGTAAAATGAAAATAATTGTTTAAAACACTCCATCAAAAATGAACATATCAAAGTATTTATATCTTTCCATATTCCTATCTTCGTGCAACACAACATCCGAAAAATTCCCTATTCTCGGTAATCGTGAAGCAATTACCAAAACCGTAAATGGCAAGCAAATAACCGATACCCTTTATCATCAAATCCCTGATTTTGAGTTCATTAACCAAGATTCTGTCAAGATTACCCAAAAGGATTTTGCGGGCAAAATTTATGTAGCAGATTTCTTTTTTACCACTTGCCCCACCATCTGCCCCAAGATGAAAACGCAAATGTTGCGGATTTTCAAGAAGTTTAAAGACAATCCAAACGTAGCGATTCTTTCGCATTCCATAGACCCACGGCATGACACGCCAGCGGTTTTAAAGGAGTTTTCCAAAAATTTAGGAATTCAAAATTCAATGTGGCAAATGGTAACGGGAGACAAAGCAAAAATCTATGAAATTGGACAAAAAAGCTACATGGTTTCTGCCACCGACGACCCTACCCAGCCAGGAGGAATTGTACACAGTGGAGCATTCATTTTAGTCGATAAAAATCGCCACATCAGAGGAATTTATGATGGAACTGAACCCGAAAGAGTGGATAAATTGATGGAGGATATGGAGGTTTTATTGAAGGAGTTGTGAGTTAGTGAATTTTTAAAAAACTAAAAATGAAGTTTATAACAAAAAAAATACCCAAATTATTCTCTCTTTTACTCATTATTCAATGCTCATTGCTCATAGCTTCATGCAGTCAAGAAGATGTAAAACTAAAGCAGTATTATATTGACGGGCAGGTGCTTTACAAAACGCATTGTGCCAATTGTCATCAAGAAAATGGACAGGGTTTGGCAGGGCTTTATCCGCCCATTATGGGGTCTGATTATTTGAAGAAAAACAAAGAATCAATACTATGTTCGATGCGAAATGGTTTGCAAGATACCATTATCGTTAATGGAAAAACCTACCATCAACCTATGCCTGCCAACACACAGCTACAAGCCCTTGATGTTGCCGAGATTGCTACTTATATTTACAACGAATGGGGGAACGAAAAGGTAATTACGGAGGTAAAATATGTGCATAAGGTATTGGAGGGGTGTAAGAAGTAGTAGTAGGTTTTGGGTGTTAAGTAATAGTTGCTGAAAGTTTTTACTAACACCTATTTCCTAACACCTAACACCTCTAAATCAAGGAATCGGCAAAACTTTACTCTCTTTAAAGGTCGAAAGAATCACCATCGTTTGAGTTCCTGCAACTTCTTCGATTTCATTAATTTTCTCCAACATCAGTTTCTGATAAGAAGCAATATCTTTGGCAATAATCTTCAAAAGGAAATCTCCTGACCCCGTAACGTGATGGCATTCAATGACTTCTGGAATAAAATTTATCTGTGAAACGAATGATTCGGTTACTTGCTTTTTGTGACCCGTTAAGGAAACTGTTACGAAAGTTGTAACGCCCAAGCCTACTTTATCACGGTTCAGTTGTGCGTGATAGCTCTCAATAATTCCTGCGGTTTCTAATTTCTTAACCCGTTCAAGCGTTGGGGCGGGCGACAATCCAATTTCTTTGGATAACTGTGCATTAGTAATCTTGGCATTTTGCTGTAAGATTTCCAATACTTTATGGTCAATTGCGTCTAATTTAATACTCATTGTTAAAAAGAGTTTAGAATGGATAAAACGAAAAATACCATCGAATTTCTACCGATGGCTATATTTATCAAATTTAAGGCTTGTGTGGGTTAGTTTCGTAGGAAACGTGATACAAAGCTAAGCAGTTTGTAAGAAATATTCTAAGAAATTCTACAAAAAAGCACTTTTT
>JANPGQ010000363.1:0-10189 GCA_031423975.1 Cytophagales bacterium
ACAGCAACCGCTCCTTATGATTTGCAGTTTTATTTTTTAGTAACTTTGGATAATGGACAAACCATCATTCCATTAGAAACCAGAGTAAGACCTTTGAAATAATTATCTTTTCTAAGTAAAAAACAGGCTATTTCTCCCAAAGAAATAGCCTGTTTTTTTGTAAAATCATTACTAAACTAAATCTTCCCAAACTTCTTTATCAAAAAACCGCAATTTTATATTATAATAAAAATCCAATCGTTATATTTATTGTTGTAATAGATGTAATTAATCATTATTGATAAATGGTATTTCCTTCATTTCACACTAAGAACAATCAAAATTCACCAACCTCAGCGGTTTAAATTCACGCTAATATTATTATGAAAAAAAACATTACTAAATTATGGTTCAGAGGGTTTAGTGGTTTGTTGGTTTGTTTGGCTTTGCTGACCAACCTTACAAACGTACTGGCATACAGTTCTGCTCCGCTCGCTGATGTTACCGTAACGGGTACGGTTTCTGAAAAAGATGAAAATGGTAAAATTTCCACTGTTCCTGGGGTTGCCGTTCGTGAAAAAGGTACTAAAAATGGCGTAGCTGCCAACGTAAATGGTCAATATTCCATCAAAGTAAAAAACGGGGCAACTTTAGTTTTTTCTGCCGTAGGGTTTCTTCCCCAAGAAATCAAGGTAACAAATCAATCAGTCATTGATGTCGTTTTAGAAACGGATTCCAAAAGTTTGGATGAAGTAGTTGTTACGGGCTATCAGAAGATTGATAGAGCCAATTTTACGGGTGCTGCCGTGAAATTGAAAACCGATGATATTAAAATCCCAGGTACTATTGATGTAGGCAGAATGTTGGAAGGTCGTGCGGCTGGGGTTTCTGTCCAAAACGTATCGGGTACTTTCGGAACTGCTCCCAAAATTAGAATTCGTGGAGCAACTTCTATTTCGGGCGAAAACAAACCTTTGTGGGTGATTGATGGTGTGGTTTTGGAAGATGTCGTGAATATTTCTAATGACGACCTTTCTTCTGGAAATGCGAATACTTTGCTTGGTTCTGCCGTGGCGGGTTTGAACTCAGACGATATCGAGAGTTTTCAAATCTTGAAAGATGCTTCTGCCACTGCCCTCTACGGAGCCAGAGCTATGAATGGTGTAGTAGTGATTACGACCAAAAAAGGGCGTGTTCAAGCCCCAACCGTTAGCTATACCAGTAATTTTGCCTTTACACTTCGTCCTTCTTATAATGATTATAACATCATGAACTCCAACGAGCAAATGGGGGTATATTCAGAATTGGAACGTAAAGGATGGCTGACGTATAGTGATGTTTCTCGGAGAGCCAATTCGGGAGTTTATGGAAAAATGTATGATTTAATAAGTAGTTATGACCCTACCACCAAGCAATTTGGTTTGGCAAATACCCCCGAAGCTCGTTCAAATTTTTTGCAACGGTATGCATCTGTGAATACGGATTGGTTTAAATTATTGTTCAAAAACTCGCTTACTCAAGAACATTCCCTCAGCATTACTGCGGGAACGGATGCCGCTCAATACTATTTCTCAACCTCTATTTATGATGATAATGGCTGGACAATTGCGGATAATGTACGTAGATATACCGCCACCATGAGAGCCAATTATAAATTGAGCAAAAAACTATCTTTGGGGTTTACTACGGTTGGGTCTATTCGTGACCAAAGAACGCCAGGGTCGCAAGATAGGGTTAATAATGCCTACCAAGGACGATATGACCGTGATTTTGATTTGAACCCTTTCAGTTACGCCCTCAACACCAGTAGAGCCTTGACAGCGTATGATGAAAACGGTAATTTAGAATACTTCAAACGTGATTTTGCTCCCTTCAATATTATTCACGAAACTGCCAATAACTTCTTGACATTGGGGCAATTAGACTTAAAATTTCAAGTAGAAGGTGAATATAAATTCAACAAGCATTTGACTTATAATGTAGTTGGAACGATGCGTCAGGTACAATCTACCCGAGAAAATAATACGTATGAAAATTCCAATCAGGCAAATGCTTATCGTGCTGCCGAAAATTCTACGGTGAGAGCTAATAATAAATTCTTGTACCGAGATACCGATAATCCAGAAGCTGAACCCATAGTGGTAATGCCTTATGGTGGTATTTATAAGAAAAATGATGACAAATTGACGAATTTTTATGGGAGACAACAGCTTAATTTTAATACTACCATCAATCAAGACCATTCGATAAATGTATTGTTGGGACAGGAAATAAAGTTTGCCAATCGTCAGGAAACCAGCTTTATTGGTTATGGCTATCAGTTTGACAAGGGCGGTATTCCTTTCACGGATTATAGAATTATCAAACAAGGTTTGGAAAGTAATTTTAATTATTACGGTCTTCAAAATACCCGTGACCGTTTTGCGGCTTTCTTCTCAAATGCCAGTTATGCGTATAAAGGCAAATACATTTTTAACGGAACGGCTCGTGTGGATGGTTCAAACCAATTGGGCAAAGCTACATCGGCAAGATGGTTACCCACTTGGAACGTCAGTGGTTCGTGGAATGCCAAGGAAGAACCGTTTTTGAAAGATAATGATTTAATTAGTCGATTGTCTTTGAGAGCCACTTACGGACTAACGGCAAGTATTGGTAAAGCCAAAAATTCGACCGCTATTTTTACTAATTCCGTAACAAATCGCCCTTATTTGAATGAAAAAGAATTGGCGATTGACATAACGAATTTAGAAAATTCTGAATTGACTTGGGAAAAACAATTCGAGACCAACGTTGGCTTTGACTTAGGACTTTGGAACAACCGTGTGAGTATAATTGTGGATGCGTATCAACGTAAAGGATTTGACCTTATCGGTCTCATCAAAACTTCGGGAATCGGTGGTGAGTTTTTTAAAAATGCCAATTATGCCGATATGAAATCTCAGGGAATTGATATTGGAGTATCTGGTACGGTGCTGAATTATAAGGATTTAACTTGGAAAACCAGTTTTAATTATGGCTTCAATAAAAACGAAATTACAACGCTGAAAAGTTTGCCATTGATTTATGACCTTATCAAACCAGAAGGAGGGGCTCAACAAGGGTATGCCGTGAGAGGTATTTTTACCATTGATTTTCAAGGACTGAATGAAAAGGGTATTCCAACTTTTATTAATGAAGTAGGAGAAAAAAGTACTATTGTAGATGTACAAAGTCAGGAAACCAAATATCTAAAATATGAAGGACCAAGAGACCCAACTTACTTTGGCGGATTTTCAAATACTTTCAACTACAAGGCTTTTTCACTAAATGTTTTTGTGTCTTTCCAAGGAGGAAATAAAGTTAAACTTGACCCTAAATTTGACCAATCATATACTGACTTGACGGCTTCTCCCAAAGAATTTTCTAATCGTTGGGTATTGCCAGGCGACGAAGCCATTACCAATATTCCCGCCATCTTGGATGTCCGTACTGCGAGCAAATTACAAAGTGGAGAATTTCCATTAACCGCCTATAATCTTTCATCAGCAAGAGTGGCGAATGGTGATTTTGCCAGACTCAAAAACGTTTCTTTGGGCTATACTTTACCTGTTGTATTGGTGAAAAAATTGGGTTTGAAAGGGCTCACAATTAAAGCATCCGCTTCTAACTTACTATTGTTGTATTCTGATAAAAAATTGTATGGCCAAGACCCTGAATTCTTTGGATCGGGTGGGGTAGCATTACCAATTTCAAGACAAGTCTCTTTTTCACTCAAAGCAAGCATCTAATTTTCGATGTTTGTAGGTCGATGTTCGATGTTCGGTTTCCCTTCCAAACATCGAACATCGAAAACCGAATATCGAAATTCAAACATCGAAATCAAGAAAATTCATGAAAAGACTAATTATATATTTAAGTACATTCAGTTTATTGAGCTTGGCGGGCTGCGATAAATATTTGGATACTATTCCAGATAATAGAACTGACATTAATACGCCAGAGAAAATATCCGAACTCTTGGTACACGCTTATCCAACTGCCAATTATTCAGCCTTTTGCGAATTGATGTCGGATAATACCAGTGATAATTACATCGGTACTGCCCCAAGTCCCATCTACGCCAAACCGTATTTGTGGGAAGATGTGTTGCAATTAGACCAAGATTCTCCTCAACTTTATTGGGCGGCTTGTTATGGCTCAATTGCTAATGCCAACCAAGCCCTTGAATCTATTAGACAATTGGGTGGGGGCAAAGAATTAAACCCACAAAAAGGCGAAGCATTGGTAGCACGGGCGTATTGCCATTTTATGTTGGTTAATTTATTTTCTAAATTTTATGATGCCGCTACCGCAACCTCCGACATGGGAATTCCGTATGTAACTGAGGTAGAGAAGGTTGTAATCAAACAATATGACCGTAAAACGGTTGCCTTTGTGTATGATATGATTGAAAAGGATTTGACAGAAGGCATACCGCTATTGAGCGACCAAGCCTATAAAGTGTCGGCTTACCATTTCAACATTAATGCTGCCAATGCCTTTGCTTCACGGTTTTATTTGTACAAGAAAAACTATGATAAAGTAATTGAATATGCCAATAAAGTGGCAGGAACGGGCGGGTTTGCTTCTAATATGAGAAATTGGAATGCCAATTATTCAACGAAAAGTTTTACCGAAATATCATACATTTATTCTCAAATTACGGAAAGAGCCAATTTATTATTGGGAGAAACGAGTTCATATTGGGGAAGATTTTGGGCAGGGCAAAAATACGGCTTGAGTAGTGCTTTGGGACAATCGCTTTATTTTGGTGCAAATCCTTCTGGTGGTTCGTGGGCATATTCATTGTTTGGGAGTGATAGAGGCGTTTATTTACCAAAATACAATGAATATTTTGTAAGGGTTTCTGCCAATGCTAATATTGGAAATGGCTATAATATGATTCCACTATTTCAGACTGAAGAAGTATTGTTCAATAGGGCGGAGGCATTGGTGTACAAAGGCGATGGAACGGGTGCTTTGGCTGATTTGAATACATTTTTAAGCCTAAGAATTGCTGGCTATAATCCTGCTTCGCATAATTTGACCACTGCCAAAACTAATGCTTTCTATGGCACAACTAACTCGGCTGGGGCATTATTGCAAACCATTCTGGATTTCAGAAGACGTGAATTTATGCACGAAGGAATGCGTTGGTTTGATATTTTGAGGTATAAACTGGCGGTGAATCACAATATTTTGAGTAATACTGGCACCAGTACTACCATCACCCTTTCGGCAACTGATAATAGACGTGTTTTGCAAATTCCGCAGGAAGCAAGTTTATCGGGAGTACCTGCAAATCCGAGATAGAACAATTAAAACCTTCGCAAGGGTTCAAAACCCTTGCGAAGGTTATTTGAAACTATACAGAATCCTTATGAGGATTATTTGAAAAAACATCGAATACCATGAAAAAAATATTCATACATACCGTTATATTAGCCTCAGCGATGAGCCTGATGTTTTCATGCACATCCAAAGTGGATGACGTTACGCCCATTGTACAAGGCTTGGGCGGAGACGTATTGACAAAACAACCCATTGATACTTGGCTGGAAACCAATTTCACTAAACCTTATAACATTGAGGTAAAATATCGTTGGGATGCTAATGAGTTACCCAATAAAATATTGGTGCCACCCTTAGTTTCAAAAGTTCAGCCCGTGATGGAAGGCGTGAAAGCCATTTGGATTGACCCTTATGAAGCTGAGGCAGGTAGTGATTTTATCAAAAAATTCTGTCCAAAACAATATGTTTTAGTAGGCAGTGCCAACTGGAATACGGACGGAACAATAATCCTCGGAACTGCCGAAGGTGGACGAAAAGTGGTTTTGTATCAAATTAATGATTTTGATAAAAAAAATGTGGCAGGCGTAAAGCAAATGTTGCACACTATTCACCACGAATTTGGGCATATTCTTCAACAAAATATTACTCCTGATGTATCTTTCAAGCGTATTACACCTGGTACTTACACCTCCAACTGGTATAATGTATCAGATGCGGATGCCTTGAATTTAGGGTATATAACCAGCTATTCAATGAGTGGTGCGGATGAAGATTTTGTGGAAATATTATCCACCATGCTTGTAGAAGGCAAAACCGCTTATGATGCCAGAGTCAATTCTGCAACAAATCCTGCAGCAAAAACAGCTTTATTACAAAAAGGACAAATTGTGATAAATTATTTAAAGTCAGCATATAATATTGATTTCGCACGACTGCAAACCAGAACTCAAACCGCTATTACTAATTTTACGAAGTAATAAAACTTAAAATTCACGGATATGAAAAAAATATTTATCTATATACTTTTATTTCAATTAGCTTTTTTGTCATGTAAAAAAAGCGAAGTTGAACCTCTGTTTACCACATCCGCCAATCAACGTGCCGCTGATGCCATAGCAACCTATAAGAAACAATTATCAGACGCACAATATGGCTGGAAAGCATTTTATTATCCAGATGGTGGAAATGCGGGAGGATATACTTTTTATCTGAAATTTGATGCAACGGGTAAAGTAACGATGAATTCGGATTTTGATGGTATTAACGGGTACTCTTATCTTGGAAGTGGTTACAATACAGCCTTTGAGACTACTTACCAATTGAAAGCCTTACAAAAACCAACGCTTATTTTTGACTCGTATTCGTACATTTCAGAACTTGTAAACCCTGATTATAACGGAGGCACAGGACAATTAGCAGATTTAGAATTAGCTTATCAGACGGTTACTGATGACAAAATCACGTTTACTGGAAATTTCAATAGCACTCAAATGGTGCTAACCAAAGTAACTCAAACGGAATATGATGCTTTGAATAAGGGTTATTTAAAAACCAGTTTCGAGACAGGAATTAAAAATATCTTTTATGTAGCACCATTTCCAGGGGGGATCAATGCGGCATTTGCTTTAGATTTTACTGCTAAACAAGGCACGGTTTACTATTTGAAAGATAATTCAGAGTTAAGTATAACTTCGGCTTTTTCTATCACCGCAACGGGACTGCATTTTAAAGACCCCATTACGATTTACGGAATTACGTTTCAGGACTTGACCTTAGACCCTGTAAAAAAAGTATATTATTTAACCTTAAATGGAACACGAGTAGATTTAGTAAAAGTGCCATTTAGCTCTGCTATGGGGTCTTTTGGTTCAATTATTTATTTCGACCCTACAATAATTGGACAAGATGCCAACTACAAAGCACTTTTTGCTACTATTAATCAAAACATAAAAACTCAGTTAAGTTCTTTACCAAATGTTCAGCTATACTATGTTTATTTCGAGTATGTTAGTGTGGGTGTTTGGAACTTAAATTTTAGTATTTATAGTAATTCAACTCGCTATAATGCAACATATACCTATAAAGTTAGTCAAGATACTAAAGGCAATTATTCGTTTGTTAGGTCTCTTACTAATGCAAATGGTAGTTTTTTGGCAAAAAGTACAAAACCTCTAACTGATATAATTGAAACAAAAGGGAATACCTTTAACATAGATTATGACCCTGCAAACGGAAGTATTGTAGTGGTAAAAGGTGTCAATATCCCGTCATTTGTGATGAAAGGCTACTTTTTTTAAACTGAATATCCCATAATTTTTACATAAAAAAGTCCCTTTTCTGCTTGAAAAGGGACTTTTTTGTTGTCTTTGTAAACTTTCTACAGATCAAAGGATGATTCATAAAACTAATTAGCGGATAACTTAAACTCCGAAGTAAAGTGGAATTGAATATCGGGATTATTTTGGATATTCATCCGCAAAATCCAGTCTGATTCTGCCAAGAAAACATAATTTTCATCTTTATCTTGAGCAATATTTTGTCCTTTTAAACGGATAAATTCAGCTAATTTTTTGGGGTCTTCCGATGTTATCCAACAGGCTTTGGAAATATCACGGTGGTCAAAACGGCATTTTGCTCCGTATTCATGTTCCAGACGATACTGAATTACCTCGTATTGAAGTTCCCCGACTGTACCCACAATTTTACGATTTCCCAATTGTGGCTGTACAAATAACTGAGCTACGCCTTCATCGGTCAATTGTTGGATTCCCTTTTCTAATTGCTTAGATTTCATCGGGTCGAGGTTCATTAATTCCTTGAAAATCTCAGGTGAAAAACTTGGAATGCCTTGATACTGAAAGACTTCGCCTTCACTCATGGTATCGCCAATCTTGAAATTACCTGTATCGTACAAGCCCACAACATCGCCAGGGAAACCTTCTTCAATCACCTCTTTATCCTGAGCCATAAAGGTATATGGATTATTGAAACGAAGGTTTTTATCTAAACGGACGTGTTTATAAAATTTATTACGCTCAAAAGTGCCCGAACATACCCGCAAAAAGGCAATTCTATCACGGTGTTTAGGGTCAAGATTTGCGTGGATTTTGAAGATAAAACCAGAGAATTTCTTTTCATCAGGCTCAACAATTCTTACATCCGTTTGGCGTGCTTGTGTACTTGGAGCAATTTCGGTGAAAGTATCTAACAACTCTTGTACGCCAAAATTATTCACCGCCGAGCCAAAAAATACGGGGGCAACTTCGCCCGAAAGATAGGCATCACGGTCAAATTCTGAATAAACGCCTTCAATTAACTCAACGTCTTCACGCAATTGGTTGGCATCTTTTTCACCCACTCTTTTGTCCAAAGCCTCCGTCCAAATATCAACCGATTCTACATTCTTTTCAATTTTGGTTTTGTTGGCATTAAACAGATTCAAAGATTTATCGTAAAGATTATAAACACCCTTGAAATTTGCCCCAATGTTGATGGGCCAAGTAAGCGGGCGAACTTTAATGTCCAATTTCAATTCCAATTCATCTAAAAGGTCAAATGGATTTTGCCCTTCTCTATCCATTTTATTGATAAAAACGATTACGGGCGTGCTTCTCATTCGGCAAACCTCCATCAATCGCTTGGTTTGTTCCTCAACGCCTTTGACGCAGTCAATCACCAAAATAACCGAATCTACCGCCGTGAGTGTACGATAAGTATCTTCGGCAAAATCTTTGTGTCCAGGTGTATCTAAGATGTTGATTTTTAGATGATTATATTCAAAAGTCATAACAGAAGTAGCCACCGAGATACCTCTTTGGCGTTCAATTTCCATGAAATCTGACGTTGCTCCTTTTTTGATTTTATTAGATTTCACTGCCCCCGCAGAGTTAATTGCTCCTCCGAAAAGGAGTAATTTCTCGGTCAAAGTAGTTTTGCCCGCATCGGGGTGAGAGATAATACCGAAAGTTCGGCGTTTATGAATTTCGTCTTGTATCGTTGTCATATTATGAATAAAATGCAAAATTACTCATAAAAAAACAAACCTCACAGCGTTAATGCTATGAGGTTTGTTTGAACCAATAATGAAATTCATTCTGCTAACAATAAAAAATCAATCAATCCCGACAATTCTTTCGGAAAACTATCATCATCAAAACTAAATTTCAGTTTTGGGTTTTGTTTCTTAATTTCTAAGGTATAAACAAAACCGTCTCTGAGGTGGTCTGAGCGTTTGAGGTTTTGATAAATTGCCCTACCATCAATGATATGTTGAATAGTGGTTTGATGTTCGGGTGGGAGTTTTTCAAGAGCAATTTCTTTCTCAAAAATCCCACCCAAAAATCCACCTGAACGTGTTAGTTTGATATTCATAGTAAAAAATGGTAAACGGTACACGGTGAACGGGAAATGGTATAAGCATGACGACTTGTTCCGTTTACCTTTCCCCGTTCACCGTGTACCGTCAAAGTCCAACTGTTGTAAAAGCATTATCAACAATCCCCGTAGCGGTGGCAGGTAATTTACCAGCCGTTACCATTTTTTTAGTCATTTTTTTAATGGCAGTTCTGAAACTATTAAAATTGGTATTGGGCTTCAAAACTTTCAAAGTTTCAAACCACAATTTTGCCGTGTCCATTGTACCGATACCAATAGAAACCAAGTAAAAAACCTTGTTCGGGATACCACTATTGATGTGTACGCCACCGTTATCTGCCGCACCCGTATAGATTTTTGCCATATTATCGGGTTGCGGGTCTTTGCCCAACAAGGGACTATTGTAAGCAGTGCCCGGTGCTTTCATCGAGCGAATTGCCATGCCTTGCAGTTGTGGTCCCATGATGTCTGCACCGATGAGCCAGTCGGAAGTTAGGGCGGTTTGTCCGAGGGCAAATTGTTTTAC
>JANPGQ010000364.1:0-10064 GCA_031423975.1 Cytophagales bacterium
TCGTAAAAAATGAAGCAAATTGCAAAGCCGAATCGCCAAAGAAATTCTTAATCATGCCTTTGACGTGCTTCGAAAAATAATCTGCCTTTGAAACCATCGGATAGTATTCCCTCGAATTCCCAAAGAGTTTATACCCCACAAATGCCTTATCCTGCATTCGTTTCAAGAGTGTTGCCACCGTTGTAGTGGCAGGACGAGGTTCTGGAAAAGCCTCAATTAAGTCTTTTAAAAAGGCTTTTTCAAGTTTCCATAAGTATTCCATTAATTGTTCTTCTGTTTTGGAAAGTTGCATATTCTACATTTTGTTATTTTATTCTACAAATGTAGAATAAAAATTAAAACAAAAAAATATTTGGGCATAAAATTTGCAAGATTTTTTTATCTAAAACCCAACCGATTACTTTTTTCTCTACGTCATATCTCCCTAAAAATTAAGCCTTTATTGTCTAATAAAAATATATTTTTATCTTTACTAAACCATTCCCCGCCAAAATAATCTAAGAATTATTATATTCTCAATTAAACTCATGGAAAACGCTTATGGCACTCATTGACGCTTATACGCAAAATCTAACTACTCGGCAAGTAGCTCGTTTGCTTCGTCGGGCTACTTTCGGAGCAAACCTTGCTCAACTGAAAACTTATACAGGAAAGAAAGCCGATGTAATTGTCCAACAATTATTTGCAACTCAACCTGTTCCGAGTCCACCAACTGACGAAAACCAAAAAACTTCCCATGATTTAGTGTGGGGCGGCACAGGTACGGACGATGCCACTCGTAATACTTTTGATGGTGTTCGCCGTGCAAGACTCAAATATTGGTGGATTGGTTTGATGGTTAATCAGCCAGTTTCTTTATTAGAAAAAACAACTTTATTCTGGCAAAATCACTTCGTCTCCACTTCTACTGACGTTTCGGACGTGCGTTTTCTGTATCGTCAAAATCAGTTGATTCGTAAATATGCCCTTGGTAATTTTCGGGATTTTGTCGTTGAAATTTCCAAAGACCCCGCTATGCTTATTTATCTGAATGGCGGAGGAAATGTGGTAGGAAAACCCAATGAAAATTATGCTCGAGAATTGATGGAATTGTTCACGATTGGGCGTGGAAATTATACTGAAGATGATGTAAAAGCGGCGGCAAGAGTACTTACTGGCTGGCGAGCTTTGAATTATAGAAGCACAACCGTTGCTACGGCAGATTTTGAATTTCGCTCGGCTCAACACGATACTGCCGATAAAGTGTTTTCGGATTCTTACCAAAAGAAAACTATCAAAGGACGTGTAGGCACAACTGCGGGCGATGATGAATTGAAAGATTTGGTCAATATGATTTTATCACAACCCGAAACGGCTCGTTTTATTGTTCGTAAATTCTATCGTTGGTACATTCAAGCGGATATTTCTGCGGCGGTTGAGAAAGACTTTATTGAGCCTTTGGCGGCAATTTTCAGAAAAGATTATGAGATAAAACCGATGTTGGAAATGATGTTTAAGAGCCAACATTTTTATGATGAAACACTTTATGGTTCACAAATAAAATCACCGATGGATTTGATTGTGGGAGCTTTACGAAACTTCAATTATACCGTTCCCGACCCCGTGAAAGACCGTGCAAAATACGATGCTTCAACATCTTATTTCTATGCTCGTACTCGTGAACAGCAAATGGACATCATAGACCAGCCTTCGGTGTTTGGTTGGCGACCTTATTATGATACTGATTTTTATGAGATTTGGATAAATTCAACTACGCTTGCCCTGCGTGGAGCTTGGACGGATTATGTGGTAAAAGGAGCAACAGGGGCAGGTTTAGACATTAATACACTCGCTTTGCCCACCACGGTTTCGGATCCCACTGATCCCTACAAAATGGTCAGAGAATTAACCGACCCACTTTTTGAAATGACTTTGACGGACGACCAAATTAAATACATGGTAGAACAACCGCTAATGGCTGGTTCGCCTTATTATGAATGGACAACCATCTGGAATGCTTACGTCAAAACTCCCACCAATGCCATGGCAAAAAGTGATGTAAAAACCCGTTTAGACCGTCTGTATGTTTTTATTCTCAGAATGGCGGAGTATCAAATGGGGTAATTTTTGGTAAACGGTTCACGGTAAACGGTGAACGGTTTAAGCCCAGGATTAATTTTTCTTATTCAATTTCTTCTCAAATTAACCGTTTGCCGTGAACCCTTCACCGTGAACCGATATAGATTATGAAACGTAGAGATTTTATACAATATGCTTCTTCGTCGTTTTTTTTGCCATTTATGATGGATGGCTTCACGGCGAAAGCTCATACACAGGCAACCACCCCTTTCATGCAAGCCATGATGGAAGTTGCGGATGCCAATGATAATATTTTGGTGGTTATTCAATTGGCAGGGGGAAATGACGGTCTAAATATGGTTATTCCGCTCGACCAATACGCCACTTATTCATCAACCGCTTTCAGAGGGAACATTGCTTTGACCGAGAGCAAAATTTTGAAGTTGAAAAACGTCCCTGAAACGGGTTTGCATCCTTCAATGACGGGTTTGCAGACACTTTTTGACGAAGGAAAACTGTCAATTGTTCATTCGGCGGGTTATCCAGCACCCAGTTTTTCACATTTTAGAGCCAGTGATATTTGGTTTACGGCGGTGGATTCCGACAAACTTTCCACGTCGGGTTGGTTGGGTAGATACGTTACCGACCGTTACCCAGGATTTCCTGATAGTTATCCAAGTACCGCAAATCCAGACCCTTTGGCGATTCAGATTTCTTCTATTTCAGCAACGGTTTTCAATACTGCTTCCATCACCTCTGCCATCGCCATTCAAGACCCTGATGCCTTTGCCAGAATTGTGGGAGATAAACCCAATATCACGCCAGGCGTACTTCCAGATACGGCAGGAGGGAAATATACGGCTTTCATTCGTCAGCAACAAACCTCTTCTTTTGCCTACGCTGGGCAGTTGAAAAATGCAGCGGCAAAGGGGAAAAACTTTGCCACTTATCCAACCAATAATTCATTGGCAGACCAGTTGAAAATCGTTTCGAGATTGATTCATGGAGGTTTGCAAACCAAGGTTTATTACGTAACCTTGGGCGGATTTGATACCCACGCCGACCAAGTAAGTGCCACTGACAATAACGTGGGAAATCACGCTACTTTGATGCAAAGACTTTCAGAAGGAATCAAGTCTTTCATGGATGATTTGAAAGCACAAGGTATTCAGGATAAGGTAGTTGGGATGACTTTTTCGGAATTTGGCAGAAGACCTTTCTCGAACGGGACGAAGGGAACAGACCACGGTTGGGCATCGCCATTATTCGTATTTGGCAATGCCGTGAAAACGCAAATTATTGGTAAAAATCCAGACCTAAAATCTCTGAAAGTAGCGGATAATATTCCCTTACAAAATGATTTCAGAACGGTTTATGCCGCAGTTTTGAAAGATTGGATGGGAGCAAGTGAAGCATCGGTCAAGAGTGTTTTATTAGATAAAACCTTTACGCCCGCTGATATTTTCAAGGATACAAAAGTATTGGCAAACGAAGTGGAAGCTCCTCTGGCGGATTTGAATATTTTTCCAAATCCAGCCCAAATTGAGACTACGGTTCAATCAGAAGCCTTTGCGAAAAATAACGTAGAGTTCTCTGTTACAGACGTTTACGGTAGAACTTTCAATACAAATCCAAGCCGCAAATCTCGTACCGAAATGCTCTTAAATGTAACCAATATGCCATCAGGAAAATATTTTATAAAAATAGACACAGGGGCTGAACCAATGGTGAAGGCTTTGATAGTGGCGAGGTAGGTTCAGTAAACATTAGCTATTGATATTTTTTGTAAAAAAGCTCTCAATCATAATAATTGAGGGCTTTTTTGCTTATAGCTTTTTCCGTGGCTGGTATCCCAATAGTACACACGTATGTTAGCATACAAGCCAAGATTGCTTACGCACCTGTGTACTGGTGGAAACATCAGCCACAGGGAAATTACACAATTCTTATATTTTATCTATCTCCATTGTTTTCTTCAAAGTGTCTTTATAAGTGTTGTTTAATTGTACATTATAGTGAAAACATAAACAACGCCAATCAAATTAATCTTACCTCTTAATGAACCCCTTGCCACTAATATTGTTATTATATCATTAGCCTATTTTGCTAAGAAATAAACCTAAAACAATAAAGAAAATGACAACGAAAAGTATTGATACAACCTTTCAATTGGGTGGAGACATTACGATAAATCGCATTGGATATGGAGCTATGCGAATTACGGGCGATGGTATTTGGGGAATGCCAAAAGACAAAGAAAATGCCATCAAAGTTTTGCAAAAGGCGGTAGAATTAGGCGTAAATTTTATTGATACTGCTGATTCTTACGGACCTTACGTTTCAGAAGATTTAATAGCCGAGGCTTTATATCCTTATAAAGAAGGCTTGGTAATTGCTACGAAAGGTGGTTTGGAAAGAACTGGACCCAATCAGTGGCCCGTGAACGGACATCCGAAACATTTGGAAGAAGCATTGGAAGGAAGTTTAAAACGATTAAAATTAGATTGTATTGATTTATACCAATTACATCGCATAGACCCAAGCGTACCCGTTGAAGACCAAATGAATTTCTTGAAAAATGCCCAAGAACAAGGGAAAATTAAACACATTGGTTTGAGTGAAGTAGGCGTGGAGGAAATCAAAAAAGCTATGAAATATTTCACCGTAACGAGTGTACAAAATATGTACAGTTATGGCAACCGTAAATGGGAAGATGTGTTGAAATTTACGGCAGAAAATAATATTGCTTTTATTCCTTGGTTTCCTTTGGATGCTGGAAATCCTGCGGGAGAAGAAAAGTTAAAAAAGATTGCAGATAAGCACAATTCAACAGTGCATCAAGTAGCTTTAAATTGGCTTTTACATCATTCTCCAAATCTTCTTTTGATTCCTGGAACGGCAAATTTAGAACATTTGGCCGAGAATATGGGAGCTTTACAAATTGAGCTTACGGAAGAGGATATGGCGTTTTTGGGGTAACAATTGTAAGTAAAACTAATAGGCATTTTGTGATAATTGCTTCTCAAAATGCCTATTTTTATGAGTATTACTGAACAAATTAATGATTTTCAAAATGTACTTTTACAAATGCAAAACTAATCAGTTCACCTATCTCCTATTAAACCAAACCTTCTTCTTCGCATCGGGTGAATGAGGTTTATTAGGGCTTTGGGCTTGTTTGGGTGCTTCCACAGGAGCAACGCTCGCCGTAACGTAAGGATGGTCGGTGATGACTGGAATTTGCTTTCCAATCAATTTCTGAATGTCTCTTAAAAATACTCTTTCCTCGGCATCACAAAATGAATATGACGTTCCATTTGCACCTGCACGCCCTGTACGCCCAATTCTATGCACGTAAGTTTCAGGAATATTCGGAATTTCAAAGTTGATAACATAAGCCAATTCATCCACATCAATTCCCCGTGAGGCAATATCCGTAGCTACCAAAACCCGTGTTGTCTTTGCCTTAAAATTTTCCAAAGCCCGTTGACGAGCATTTTGAGCTTTATTCCCATGAATTGCCTCGGCTTTTATTCCGTTTTTAATCAAGACTTTCACCACTTTATCGGCCCCGTGTTTGGTACGGGTAAATACCAAAGCAGTTTCGATGGTTTTGTCTTTCAAAATATCCATCAATAAGGCATTTTTATCATTTTTATCCAAGAAATAAACCGCCTGTTTGATGGTATCTGCCGTGGATGAAACGGGTGTAACTTCCACTTTTTGAGGATGATACAAAATGGTATCCGCCAATTTCTGAATATCAGGAGGCATCGTTGCCGAGAAAAATAATGATTGTCTTTTCTTGGGCAAAAGCACTAATAATTTCTTAATGTCATGAATAAAACCCATGTCCAACATTCTATCGGCTTCGTCCAAGACAAACATTTCTATGTGGTTCAACGTAATAAAACGTTGGCTAATAAGGTCTAATAAACGTCCTGGGGTTGCCACCAAAATATCCACACCATCACGCAAAGCATCGGTTTGTTTACCCTGTTTTACACCCCCAAATATCACAGTATGAGTGAGTTGTGTATATTTTCCGTAAGCAGCAAGGCTTTCGTCAATCTGAATGGCAAGTTCACGGGTGGGCGTAACAATTAGGGCTTTAATATTACGTTTGCCTTTTTGAAAACCGTGTGTATTGTGTAATAATTGAAGAATTGGAATAGAAAATGCCGCTGTTTTGCCCGTTCCCGTTTGAGCCACGCCCAAAAGGTCAATGCCTTGAAGAATAATCGGGATGGCTTGTGCCTGAATAGGAGTGGGGGTTGTATAGCCCTCATTGGCTACTGCCTTTTGCAAGGGTTCGATGAGATTTAACTCTGAAAAATTTATCATTAAATAAGGAAGCCGAAAAGTATTTGGAAGGAGATTAGCAATTAATTTTTGAAGTTAATTATCTGAAAATCAGTTAATTGTAATACTTTACGGATTTTAAATATATTGTCCGCCGCTGTTGGTAGTGTACTTCACCGACAACTTTTTTAGGTAAAGATTATCAGTCGGAATGCTGATATGGGCGAATCTTTTTCCCCAATAAATAAATATTGAACCACAAAGATACCAATTAAGATTTGGATATAGACTATCACGAAAAAATACCGACTAATTTTTATGGACAAATTGATAGATAAGTTATTGATATTTAGTAGGATAGCGATTTTTTGTTCAATTCCTAATTCCTAATTCCTAATCCTCAACCCCCAATCTCTCAAACATTTCTAAATTTTTTCTTCAATCCGTTTGCAATTAAAGAATGGTCTTCCTAATTTTGCACTCCCAAAAGGGACAAACGCCAGTACAAGCGGGTATGGTGGAATTGGTAGACATACCAGACTTAGGATCTGGCGCCGAGAGGCATGGGGGTTCGAGTCCCTCTACCCGTACTTATTTTCAAAGCCCTCCCAACCGAATCGGTTTTGAGGGCTTTTTTGATTTCAGATTGTAGATTTCGGAATGCGGATTTACGGAGTCATAATCTGAATTTTTAGTTTTTTGTTATGATAAAAATGATTGAACGAAAAAATCCGCAATCAAAAATCCGAAATCAAGATGAATATTTCTTTCGAAAAAAGTACCAATGTAAACGCCCGTTTGGTGGTGTCAGTATTAGAAGCCGATTATAAGCCCCAAGTTGATAAAATCCTTAAAGATTACCGTAAGAAAGCCAGCATTAAGGGTTTTCGCCCAGGAATGGTGCCAATGTCCTTGGTTCAAAAAATGTACGGTAAGGCAATTTTAGTAGATGAAATAAATAAGATGTTGGGAAATTCTGTTTCTGAATATCTTCGTGAGAATAAACTTCAAACCGTAGGCGATCCAATGCCCGCCCGTGAAGAACAAGACCGCATTGATTGGGATACTCAAAAAGACTTTGATTTTGCTTACAATATTGGTTTAGCGGGAGATTTTACCGTTGATTTTGATAAAATTCCAGCCGTGAAAACGTATGAAATCCAAGCTACTGAGAAAGAAGTGGAGGAAACGTTGGAAAACTTGAAGAAAAATTCAGGCGAGCAAATTCATGGTGAAACTATTGAAGATGGCGATATGATTTTTGGAACGTTCACCCAAGGAGAATGGACTGAAAAATCGGCAATCCCGATGCACTCAATCAAAGACGAAGCAAAAGCAACTTTCGTGGGTGTGGCTAACGGGACAACGGTTACCTTTGATGTTCAAGATACTTTCAAGGATGAAAAATCCATTGAATTGGCAACTGGAAACAAAACTGGTTTGACGGGTGAAGTAACTTTTGCTATCGAAGATATCACTCGTAATGCCCCCGCTGAATTGAATCAAGCGTTTTTTGATAAAATCTTGGGTGAAGGTAAAGTTTTTTCGCAAGAAGAATTCAGAGCTGAAGTTTTGGAAATTATCAAAGGAAATTATAAGCGTGAAGCTGAATATTTGTTGAGAATTGATTCTGAAAAAGCATTATTGGAGAATATTAACATTGAATTACCAGAGGACTTTTTGAGAAATTGGTTAATTGAAATCAACGTAGGGAAATTCACTCCTGAGCAAATTGATGCCGATTTCGATAACGTAAAGAAAGACATTCGCTGGACTTTAATCAAAAACGAAATTGCTACTCAGACTGAAATTAAAGTAGAATATCCAGAAGTTTTGGAATATACCAAAAACATGATTCGTGGACAATTCGGCATGATGGGCGGTGCAGAAGCAGGTGGTGAAATGGACGAAATGATTGACCGTATTGCACAAGGATATTTGACTGATAAAAACAAGCAAGATAACTTCATGAAATCATTTAATGAAGTTTATGCGGCTAAAATTTCTGATGTGATTTTAGAAAATATCAAAACAGAATCTAAAACTATTGAAGTAGAAGAATTTAAGCAAATTGCTGAAAGTTTAGGACAACAATAGATTTCGAAAAATAGAAAAAAGCCATGAGAATATTGATTTTCATGGCTTTTTGTTTGTAAATTAAAACCCAATTTTCTCTCGCTGATATTGCCCCTGTAACAAACGATACGTTTCATGCAAGATTTGTTGTTCAAATTTCTCTCGCCAATAATTTGCTTCCGACCGTAAAGTATTTACTTCTTTTTTCAATTTCTTCAATTCATCATTTTCAGATTCTTCTAAAACCTTGGGCGTATAAATTTCTTCGCCAATGAGTTCTGAAATACTCATTTTCAGAATACTGGATAATTTCTTGGCTCGGCTGAGAGTGAGTTCAGTTTTATTGCGTTCGATGTCTCCATAAGCGGAGGTTGAGATGCCCAAGAAATCAGCCATGTTTTCCTGAGAATAGCCTTTTGTGAGGCGTGCGTAGCGTATTTTTTCTCCAATTTCCATAATTATCGCTTTTTCTGAGAATTTATTGGTTAAACTGACAAGGATTTTTTGAGAGTTTTTGCATCTTTGTTGTCAGAGTTGCACAAATGTAAAATTTCTCTTTAATAATCAAACAAAATTCTATAGTGAAACGTATCATTACATTATCCATTTTTTCAATAATATTTTTTTTCTACTTCGTTTCTTGTAAAAGTACGGACACTCAACCCAATACTTCAACAGTTTTAAAATCAATCTCGTACAATTTATCCAGTCTGAAAGGAAAAGGTGGCGGTAAGTTATCATTAGAATATTCTGGTACTGACATAATTAAAACATCATCTGTTGATACTACTTATGATACTCCAAAAGTAATATCATCAAATACTCAAAACGGCACTTATTCAAATAAGGTTTTGACAAAATTAATAGTTGATTATAAAGCAGCATCAGGAACTACTCAATTTGTTTATGATATTAAAAAAACTGGGAATATTTATGACATAACATACAAGACGGGAACTTACCAATTCGTAACGCAAATAGAAGTAAATGCAAATGAACAAATTATTAAATTCAAAGACATTAAAACTATTGCTCTTGACGCAAAAGGACAACCCGTAGAAATACTTGGAACAATTGTGAGAAGGTACGAATATGATGCAAAAGGCAATCTCATTAAAGCATTTTCTAATCAAAATTCTTCAAAAGAATATTTAGCGGCAGAATGGACTTATGATTCAAATCCAAATGTTTATGGAGCATTGAAGTGGGTTTTTAGTGGACGAATAGGCAATACTTATCCTTTGGGTGAAAGTAAGAATAATCCAATTACTGCCAAAACTTACACTACAGGAGGAAGTCTTGAAGATAATTATACGATAGTCTATATTTATGACAAAACAACATACCCAACTTCATCTACTTGGACGAACAAAGCATCAAATGGACAAATCTTATCCACAAATAAATATGTCTTTGGATATTGAGGTATAAATTTTCAATCGAACTATTTACCAATTTCAAAAGTTAATTAGAATATCACATAAAAATTAAATTTAAAACAAAAATATGTTTCACAAAGATTTAAGTTCAGAAGAATTCAGAAAATATGCCGTACACCACAAAGGTTTGAACGGCTTGGCAGTTGACCAGTACATGAACCAAATGGGAGGAACAAGCCGCCCATTTAT